>JAHFIF010000002.1:0-30333 GCA_023246535.1 bacterium | reverse complement strand
CGCCAATTGTAATGCTCCTTGTCGCGCGGCGACGGCCCGGCCAAAAAGATCGATTTGGCAAATTTTCTCGGCGCTTCCTCTTGGGAATAAATGATTTGCATAAAGTTTTTAATATTTTGATCGTGGCTCTTGAATCGAATTCAATCATATGATACCATTTTCTGGTCGTAACGGGCTCGCTTCGGGCTGTATCGCGTCGACGGGCTGTATCTTCGCTCGCCGCGGCTCGCTCGATACAGGGCCTCGCTCGGAGAAAGCGTGAAAAGCACGCGATCAAAATTGTTTCACAATTTACCTTTGTCTCCGTCGGTCGTCTGCTTGAACTGCGGTTCAGCAGTCGACCGCCGTCGACAAAAGGCAAATCACTACGGTGATTTTTGATCGCGTGCCGTTCACGCTTTCAGTACTCGCTTCGGGCTGTAGTTCAGTTGGTAGAACGCACGGTTCGGGACCGTGAGGTCGTGGGTTCGAGCCCCGCCAGCCCGATAAAACGCTTCCTAGCAAGGGAGCGTTTTTGAGTTACCGAATGCCGGTGGTATTCGGTAGGGGCGAGAAGGGCGCGATCACGAGCAGCGCCCAGGCTTGAGTCGGAGCGAAAGGAGCCCCGCCAGCCCGATAAAGAACATTCCTATAACAAGGAGTGTTCTTTTCGTTATTCCCGCTAACTGGCATAATACGATTGTTATGCCCACCAAAAAAATCAACGGGCGGATCGATACCCAAAAGCAGAAGCCGCTCGGGCTTAAAGAGGTTTCCGACTGGTCGGTCGACGACGCTTTAAGGCGTCTGCGTTCGCGCGCGAACGGACTGACCGCCGCGGAAGCGGAAAAGCGCTTGTCCCGTTACGGCTACAACGAGATTACGACCAACGCGCGCGCCAGCTGGTTTTGGTCGTTACTCGCCAATTTTAAGAATCCGCTCATTATTTTGCTCATTGTTCTGGCGGCGCTTTCGTATTTTGTCGGCGACGCCAAAACTTCGATCGTCATCGTCTGCATGATCGCGCTAAGCGTCGGTTTGCGCTTTGTCCAAGAGCGCCGCGCCGACAATGCCGCCAGCAAGCTGAAAAGCCTGGTGCATACGACGGCGACGGTGGTGCGGGGTGGCAATAAGCAGGAGATCGCGCTGCGCGAGCTGGTACCCGGCGACACGGTCGAACTCTCGGCCGGCGACATGATCCCGGCCGACGTCCGGATCATCGCCTCGCGGCACCTGTTCGTCAATCAGGCGATGCTGTCCGGCGAAGCTTTTGCGGTGGAAAAGAGCGCCGAGGCGCCGGTCGGGGACAAGAGTGCCGCCCATTTGGCGGAAACCGACCTGCCCAACATTTGTTTCATGAGCACAAGCGTGGAAAACGGCACGGCCACAGCGGTGGTCATTGCCACCGGCGCGGCGACGAAATTCGGCGCCCTCGGCCTGAGTTTGAGCGGCGCGCGCGAGGAGACCGATTTCGACAAGGGGATCAAGCGTTTTACCTGGCTCATGATCAAGCTGATGGTTTTTTTGGCGCCGGCCGTCTTCATTGCCAACGGTTTGAGCAAGGGCAATTGGGCCGAAGCGTTCTTTTTTGCGCTGGCCGTGGCCGTCGGTCTGACGCCCGAACTGCTGCCGATGATCGTGACCGTCAACTTGTCGAAGGGCGCGATCAGGATGTCGGCGCAAAAGGTCATTGTGAAGCGCTTGAACGCCATTCAAAATTTCGGCGCCATGGACATTTTGTGCACGGACAAGACCGGCACGCTGACCGACGGGCGGGTGGCGCTCATTCAATACGTGAACATTACCGGCGCCGAGGATCGGGCGGTGCTCGAAATGGCGACGGTCAACAGCTATTTTCAAACCGGCCTGAAGAATTTGCTCGACGAAGCGGTCTTGCATTTCGAAAGCGGCAAACTGGCGTCCTTAGCCGGGTATTCAAAGCTCGACGAGATTCCGTTTGATTTTGAACGGCGGCGGATGTCGGTGGTGGTAAAGAAGCCGGACGGCGGCGCGCTCATGGTCACCAAGGGCGCCGTTGAAGAGGTGATCGCCGTTTGCACGAACGTGCGCGACGGCGGCGAGACGGCCCCGATCGAAAGATCTCATCATCATTTTAAAGATCAGATCGTCGCCAGATTGAACAGCGACGGCTTCCGCCTTATTGCCGTCAGTATCCGCGAACTGGCGAGCGGGCAGAAAAGTTTTTCCGTCGCCGATGAAAGCAATATGACGCTCATCGGGTTTTTGGCGTTTCTTGATCCGCCGAAGCCGTCGGCGGGCGAAGCGGTCGCCCGGCTCGAAGCGCTCGGCGTCGAAGTTAAAATTTTGACCGGCGACAACTGGCTGGTCACCGACAAGATCTGCCGCGAGGTCAATTTGCCGGTCGACGGAAAATACTCCGGCGAAGAGGTGGAAAAAATGAGCGACCAAGAATTGGCCGTCGCTGCCGCGGCCGCCGACGTTTTCTACAAGCTGAATCCGGCCGACAAGGAGCGGATCATCCGCGCGTTGCGGTCGTCGGGGCACACGGTCGGCTATTTGGGCGACGGGATCAACGACGCGCCGGCGCTCCGCGCGGCCGACGTCGGTATTTCGGTCGACAGCGCCATGGACATTGCCAAAGAGTCGTCGGACATCATTTTGCTCGAGAACAGCTTGGACGTGCTGGCGGCCGGCGTGCGCGAAGGGCGGATGGTTTTCGGCAACATCGTTAAATATTTGAAGATGGCGGCCAGCTCGAACTTCGGCAACATGTTCAGCGTCCTGGGGGCGAGCATCTTCCTGCCGTTCCTGCCGATGCTGCCGCTGCAGGTCATCATCAACAACTCGCTGTATGATTTTTCGCAGATCGGCATTCCCACCGACAACGTCGACGAAGAGTACACGAAAAAACCGCGCCAGTGGAACATTGGCGCGATCGAAAAATTCATTTACCGCATGGGGCCGGTCAGTTCGCTCTTCGACTACGCCACCTTTGCCCTCATGATCTTCGTCTTCAACAGCTGGATGAAGCCGGAATTGTTCCACACCGCCTGGTTCGTCGAATCGATCGTCAGCCAAACGCTCATTATCCACGTCATCAGAACGGGGCGGATCCCGTTCTTCCAAAGCCGCGCCAGCAAGACGCTGACCGCGACCACGCTGGTGGCCGTGGCTGTCGGGATTATTCTGCCGTACACGCCGATCGCCGGCACGCTTGGTTTTGTTCCGCTGCCGCTCTTGTTCTGGCCGTACCTGGCCGGCTTCATCGTCCTCTACGTGCTGCTGACGCAATTCGTCAAATCGCGCTTTAAGAACGCCGACGCGTAACGCCGGTATGTTGACCGCTGAACAGCAAAAATGGATCGACCATTTGAGCGAGACGAACATCATATCGGTCTTACCGTTTGATCCGACTTCGGAAGAGAAATTTTTGTCGGTTAAAGCCGCGATCAACAAAGTTTTAGGCTCGCAACAGGAAGTCGTGCACAGCGGCGCCAGCTCGCTCGGGATCTCCGGACAAGATGAGATTGACATGTATGTTCCGGTCGCACCGGCGGATTTTGACGAAGTGGTTGGCCGGTTGAAGTCGTTATACGGCGAACCGAAAAGTATTTATCCTCTGGTGCGCGTTCACTTCATGACCGCCGTTCAAAATAAGCGCGTTGATGTTTTTGTCATCAATAAGTACGACTCCGGCTGGATCGAGAGCGTAAAATTCATGACGCATCTGCGCGCCAATCCGGAGGCGCTGGAAAGGTACCGTCGATTAAAAGAAAACAATGCCGGCCTCACGACGCGCGAATATTATCGAAGAAAAACGGAATTTATCAATGAAATATTGGCCAAGATCTGACGGTCGTGCGTATCTGGCCAAAACACCCGGATTTAGCTACACTTGAGGCCAATGGATTTAAGCATTGTTATCGTAACTTGGAACAGCGCGAAAGAGATCGACCCTTGTTTGCGGTCGGTTTTTTCGTGCGTCGACGGGCTCCGTTGCGAGGTTTTTATCGTTGATAACGCGTCCTCCGACGGAACAAGGGCGGCGATCGAGACGACGGTCAAAGATGCCGGGACGACGGCGGTGACGACGATCTGGAACGCGAAGAATCTCGGTTTTGCGGCGGCGGTCAACCAGGGGATCGAGAAGAGCTCCGGCGAACATGTTTTGCTTTTGAATCCGGACACGGAATTGACGCCTGGCTGTTTGCAAACAATGTTGCAATACCTGAAGTCGCACGCGGAGGTCGGCGTCGCCGGCGGCAAGATCTTGAACGCCGACGGGTCGCTTCAGCCTTCGGTCCGCCGTTTTCCGACGGCCTGGGACCAGGCGGTCATCCTCTTGAAGCTGCATAATTTCTTCCCGCCGATCGTCGCTAAGTATTTTTGCGACGGTTTTAACTACGACGCTGAACAAGCGGTCGACCAGGTGCGCGGGGCGTATTTTTGGATCAGTCGCCGGCTGATCGAGACGATCGGGCCGCTCGACGCGAAGAATTTTTTCATTTGGTTTGAAGAAGTTGATTATTGCCGCCGCGCCAAAGACGCCGGTTTCAAGGTGATGTACGTCCCGTCGTCGGTCGCCAAGCACGAAGGCGGCGCAAGCTTTGGCCAAGAGGTGCCGCTTACCAAACAGCGCTGGATCAACAAAAGCATGCGGCGGTATTTTAAGAAGCACGGCACGGCGCTCGACGTGATCGTCACGACGGTTCTTTCGCCGGTTTCGCTCATGCTGGCGATGATCGTCCAGCGCTTGAAGATCAAACCCAAGAAATATGTCTAAGGTTGCGGTCCAGCTTTTGTCGTGGAACGGCGCCAAGCATTTGCACGCTTGTTTGGCTTCGCTCGCGAAGCAAACCTTCGTTGATTTTGAATTGCTGGTTTTGGACAACGCTTCCTCCGACGACTCAGTGACGATCATTGAAGAAGCCTTAAAAAATTTTCCCCGTCCGGCGCGTCTCATCCGTTCAGAAAAAAATCTCGGGTTCAGTGGCGGGCATAACGCCCTGTTCGCGCTGACGCAAAGCGCGTTCGTCTTCTGCGTCAATCAAGACGTTGTTGTCGGCGACGATTATCTCGCGCGCCTGATGGAGCTTCTCGAACGTTCGCCGCGCGTCGGTTCGGCGGCGGGCGTGCTGCGCCACGCCGACGGCGGCATCGACACGGCCGGGCTCCAAAAGAATTGGCATGAAAAGGTTTTTGATATCGTGACGCCGCCGCGCACCGCTGAAACGAATGTCTTCGGTGTTTCCGGGGCGTTGCCGGTTTATCGCCGCGCCGCGGTCCTGGAGGTTTCGCCCGACGGCAAATTGTTCGATGAAAATTTCTTCGCCTACAAAGAGGATGTTGATCTGGCCTGGCGGCTTAGGCTTTTCGGCTGGGGCGCCTGCGTGGCGGGCGCCGCGCGCGCCATCCATGAACGCGGCTTTGGGACGAATAAAAAAGGCGACCCGGCTTTGGCCGCCAAACAGCGGCTGTCCTCCCGCAATCATCTGCTCACGCTGGTCAAAGACCTGCCGGCCGCGGAAATGTGGCGCCTGCCGGCCGTTATCGTTTATGAACTGGGTAAGCTGGCGTATTTGGCCGTTTTTGTGCCAAAAGCGCTAGGATACGTGCCGGAATTCGTTCGCCTGTTGCCTCAAACGGCGAAAATACGTAAAGTGGTTTGGCAAAGGTTAAAGGCCAAGAAAACCCATGGTTGACGTTTCTGTCATTATCGTAAATTACAAGATGCGCGAGTCGATCCGTGAAGCGCTAACGACGCTTTTTTCGGATATCCGCGATACGGCGCTCTCGATCGCCGTGACCGTCGTCGACAATGATTCCGGCGACGGGGTGGGGGAGATGCTGGCGCGCGATTTTCCCAAAGTGAATTTTTTGCACAACGGCGGCAACATCGGCTTTGGCGCGGCCAACAACAACGGCATCAAATTCACGCCGGCGCATTATTACTTTTTTCTTAATCCCGACACGCGTTTTATTGAAGCGAAGACCGTCGAGCGCCTGCGCGCTTTCATGGAGAGCAAACCGCGCGCCGGCATTTGCGCGCCGCGCCTCATGAACACCGACGGCACGCTGCAATATTCCTGCTGCCGTTTTCCGCGCGTCATGGTGCCGCTCTATCGGCGCACCGTGCTCGGCCAGACCGGGCACGCGCGCAAGCATTTGGATAAATTCCTGATGTCCGGCTGGGAACATGACAAGCGCCGCATGGTCGATTGGGTGATGGGTTCGGCGATGTTCATCCGCGCGACCGCGCTCGCCGAGGTCGGGATGTGGGACGACCGCTTCTTCATGTACTTTGAGGATACCGACCTGTGCCGCCGCTTCTGGATCAATCATTGGCCGGTCTATTATCTTTCCGACATCGTGCTGGAACACGCCCACCATCGCGAATCCGCCAAGCTGCCGGTTTGGGAAGGCGTCTTCAAGAGCAAGACCACCCGCTACCATATTGCCAGCTGGCTGAATTATCTTTGGAAGTATCGCGGCCGCTCCAGCCTATGATGAAAGTCGCCGTCGTCACCGCGCTTTGGTACGAGGACAGGTTTCTGCCCGCGCTTTTTGCGTCGCTCGAGCGCGTCGACTATCCGGCCGACCGCTGGGAAATAATCATGATCGACAACAAGAACTCGCCGGTAACGCGGCAGTGGTTCAGCGCGAACGTCTTCCCCAAGGTCGGCAAAACCCTGCCGCCGGTGACCCTGCTGTCTTCCGACAAAAATCTCGGCTTTGCCGGCGGCAACAACGCTTGCCTGGCCGCCGCCCGCGAGCGCGGCTGCGAGGCGTATTACCTGCTCAATGAGGACGCGCTCGGCGCGCCCATGTTCTTGAAAGAGGCGGCGCAGCGGATGGGGGAGAACGAAAAGATCGGTGCCGTGCAATCGTTTTTGGTGCTCGACCCCAATCGAGGCGAAGCCTCGCCAAACGCGAATCGAGGCATCGCCTCAGAGATGAATTCGATCGGCAACTGTTTCCACTACTTGGGTTTCAGCTATTGCGGCGGGTACAAGATGCCGGTGCGCGACGCCATGGGCTATTTGCGCGTGCGCGCCATTCACGATCCGGATTTGAAGATTGCCGCCGCCTCCGGCGCCGCCGTGCTCCTGCGCGCCGCGGCGCTCGAACAGGTCGGCCGGTTTGACGAGGATTATCATCTCTACCACGAAGACCTCGACCTTTCGCTGCGTTTGCGCGAGGCCGGTTTCATGGTCGTGATCGAGCCGGCCTCGACCGTTTATCACCGCTATGAATTCGCGCGCAGCGTCGACAAGTATTATTGGATGGAGCGCAACCGCTACCGTTTGCTGCTGGAGCATTACAAGCTCGGCACGCTGCTTGTTTTGTTGCCCGGTTTTATTTTGGCCGAGCTCGGACTGCTTGCGATCGGGGCGAAGAACGGCACGCTCGGCGCCAGGCTCCGCGCCTACGGCTACATTCTTGATCCGCGCCATTGGGCCGAGATCGGCGCCAAACGCGAGCGGGTTCAGGCCATGCGAAAGATCGGCGACCGGGAGCTGCTCGAAAGCGCCGTTACCGCCATTGCTTTCCAAGACGTTTCCGGTCCGTTCATGAAAGTCGCAAATCCGCTCATGGCCGCCTATTGGGCGGCGGCGCGTTTGCTCATCCGCTGGTAAATTATGAAGATCCTCGTCACCGGCGGCGCCGGATTCATCGGTTCGAACTTTGTCCGCTATTGGCTGTCGCATCACGACGACGCCAATATCGTCGTTTTGGATTCGCTGACCTATGCCGGCGACAAGGCCAATCTTAAAGGCGTCGACGCCAAGCGCGTCGCCTTTGTTCGCGGCGACATCGCCAACGCGGCCGCCGTCAAATTTGCCATGAACGACATTGACGTCGTCGTGCATTTCGCGGCCGAAACCCACGTCGACCGCTCGATCGCCGATTCCCAGGTTTTTTTGAAAACGAATATTTTAGGCACGCACACGCTGCTCGAAGAAGCGCGCCGGCGGGAGGGGCAGATTATCCGTTTCCATCACGTCTCCACCGACGAGGTTTTTGGCGCGCTGTCTCTGAACGAAGCGCGCAAGTTTAACGAGACGACGCCGTACGCGCCCAAGAGCCCGTACGCCGCTTCCAAGGCCGCCTCCGACCACCTGGTGCGCGCCTATTTCAACACGTACGGCCTGCCGATCACGATCACCAACTGTTCGAATAACTACGGTCCGTACCAGCATCCGGAAAAATTCATTCCGACCGCGGTCGCCGCGGCGCTCTTCGACAAGCCGATCCCGGTTTACGGCGACGGTTTGTACACGCGCGACTGGATGCATGTCGAGGATCATTGCCGCGGCATTGAAGCCGCCATTCTCCATGGCCGCCCCGGCGAAACCTATTGCCTGGGCGGCGACGCCGAACGGACCAATCTTGAGATTTGCCGCAGCGTGCTCGCGCTTTTGGGCAAATCGCCGTCACTCGTCTCGCATGTTAAAGACCGTTTGGGCCACGATCGGCGCTACGCCATCGACGGCTCGAAGGCCAAGCGCGAATTGGGCTGGGAACCGCGCTGGAAGTTTGAAGACGGGCTGAAAGAGACGGTCAGCTGGTACCGGATGAACCAGGCGCTCTGGCTACCGCGCTTGAAGCAAAAGTAGAATCTCGGTAAACTGAACCATCCATGAAGATACTTATTTTCGGCAAAGGTTTCATCGGCACGCGTTTGGCCAAAGAATGGCCGGACGCGATTTTGTCATCGGCGCGCCTCGAGGACCGCGCCGCCGTGGCCGCGGCGCTCGACGAGCACAAGCCGGACGCCGTCGTGAACGCCGTCGGGAAGACCGGCAAGCCGAACGTCGATTGGTGCGAGACGCACCAGACCGAGACCTACGCCTCTAACGTCGTGCTGGCGCTGGCGCTCGCCGCCGCCTGCCAGGCGCGGGGGATATATTTTCTGCACCTTTCCTCGGGCTGCGTTTTTTACGGTCCGTCGCCGGCGCCCGGCGGCTGGCGCGAAAACGATTTTGCCAACCCCGAGTCGTTTTATTCGCGCACCAAATATGCCGCCGACCTGGTGCTCTCGCGCCTGCCTAACGTCGGCGTCGTGCGCTTGCGCATGCCGATCGACCGGATCTCCGGCGAGCGCAACCTCATCGACAAGCTGGCGAACTACAAGCAGGTGATCGACGTCGAGAACAGCGTGACGGTGATCGACGACCTGGTGGCCGTCTGCCGGGCGCTCATCGCCGCGCGTGGCCAAGGCGTTTTCCACGCCGTTAATCCGGGCACGATGAAGCACCGCGAACTGCTCGAACTGTATCGCCTTTACGTTGACCATAACCATGCTTGCGAATGGATCGCCGATGCCGAACTGGAAACGCGCGGCCTGGTCAGGGCCAGGCGCTCGAATTGCGTTTTGTCATCGACGCGCCTCAAAGAATTGGGGATCGAAATGCGTCCGATCGAAACGGCGCTCATCGATACGATGATGAAATACGCCGCCGCCAAAAACGGCGCGCCGGCCGCGGCGCCGTCGGTCGCCGCTCCGAAAAAGGTGAAAGGCGTCATCTGCGCCGGGGGGTTGGGCACGCGCCTCGCGCCGCTTACCAACATCACCAACAAGCATTTGCTGCCGGTCTACAACAAACCGATGGTTTTGTATCCGCTCGAGACGCTGATTGCCGCCGGTGTCCGCGACATCATGGTCGTGACCGGGCCGGAGTTTGCGCACCAGTTCGTCAAGCTGCTCGGCTCCGGCGCGCAGTACGGCGTCAACATCACCTACCGCATTCAAGACAAGCCGGGCGGAATCGCACATGCGCTCGGCATGGCCAAGGATTTCGTCGGCGCGGACAATTGCGCCGTCATTTTGGGCGACAATGTCTTTGACGAGGATTTTTCCGCCATTTTCAATTCTTTCGCCAACGGGGCGGCGGTCTTTTACAAGGAAACGAATAACGCCAAGGCTTACGGCGTCATCGAGATCGATGCCGCCGGCAAAGTGCTGTCGATCGAAGAAAAACCGCTCGCGCCCAAGTCGAATTTGGCGCAAGTCGGGTTGTATATTTTTGATCATCGCGTTTTTGACCTGATCGACGGCTTGCATCCGTCGGGCCGGGGCGAGCTGGAAATAACCGACGTCACCGACGCTTACCGCCGGGCCAATGAGCTGGTCGCCCGTCCGGTCGCCGGACCGTGGTGGGACGTCGGTTCGTTCGATGGCCTGGCCCGCGCCGCCGAATATTTTTCCAAGAAATAAAATGAACACGCCAAAACACATCGGTTTCATTATGGACGGCAATCGCCGCTGGGCGCGCGAGCGGGGTTTGCCGACGCTCCAGGGCCACCTGGCCGGCTATGAGCTGGTCAAAAAGATCGGGCCGTGGTGCGCGACGCGCGGCGTCGAATGCGTGACGCTCTTTGCTTTCTCGACCGAGAACTGGAAGCGGGCGCAAGACGAGGTCGGCTATTTGATGGATCTCCTCATGTCGGCCGTGACGCGCGATCTGGAAATTTTCATGAAGAACAATTTCCGCCTCAAGCTGATCGGCCGCCGCGCCGATCTTTCGGAAAAATTGCAAAAGGCGATAGCCGCCGCCGAAGAGCGGACCAAGAACAACACCGGCGGCACGATGCAGCTCGCCGTTTCCTACGGCGGCCGCAATGAGATCGTGCGGGCGGCATGTAAAGCGGCGGAATCGTATCTCCGTCATCCCGACGAAAGTCGGGATCCAGCACTTTCGATCACCGAAGAATCGATCGCGCAACACCTCGACACCGCCGGCCTGCCCGACCCCGACCTCATTATCCGCACTTCCGGCGAACAGCGCTTGTCCGGTTTTCTGTTGTGGCAATCCGCCTACAGCGAGCTTTTGTTTTTAGAAAAACACTGGCCGGATTTTTCCGAGTCCGACCTCGACGCCGCGATCGGTTGGTATGCCGACCGCGAGCGCCGATACGGGAAATAAAAAGAGGGACGACGCGCGTCGTCCCCAGAGCGGTGTTTCGCCAATTGTCCTTACTCGTTGCAGGTCTTGATGGTGCCGTCCTTGGTGAATTCAACGGTCGTTGATCCGTTGGGAAACTGCAGGTACGACACGCCGTTGACGCAGGCTCTTGAATAGCCTGGATGCTTTCCAAAAAGCGGTTCGCCGATGGCGATCAGGATGCCGATGATGGCCACGACAATGCAAATCTCAATCAGTTTTTTGGGCATTACTCCTCCGTTGCGTGCGAAAGTGGTAAACGGCCATGAGTATGAGCATGAACGAGACCATGATGATCGTGCGGACGACGTAGACGACGGCCAAGGCGTTGCCGTTCGCGATCGCCGGATACAAACCCGCCAGGGCCGCCAGCAGCATGATTGTCCAGCTCATGAACGGCTCGGTGTTCTTTTTGACGCGGCGCATTTTGCGCAGGGTCGGAATGTAACCGGCGCCAATCAGCAGCTGCGTGCAGATGTTCGACGTGATCGGATCTTTGGAGGCGATCCAATACACGACGACCAAACCAGCCGCGGCCAAGTACCAGCGCTCGAACCGGTCGAACCGTTCGCCGCGCGCGCCCCAGAGCAGAACCAGGATGAGCGTCGCGCCGCAGCCGGCCACGTCGACGGTGTTCAAGATTCCCGAACGGAAATCGTGCTGTTCGGCAAAAGCGTAGGTGAGAAAGCTCAGGCCGACGCCGCTTGTGAACATGACCCACATCGCCGGGGTCGGACTGATCCGTTTATGGCGCAGGAGATAGGCGTAGCGGATGAAGGAGGTCAGCTCCAGCAGTCCGGTCAGCCAAATGCAGATGCTTTTCAATTTACGGTCCTTTCTTTTGTTGATGACGCCGTTTTAACGGCCTCAATAACCAGATGAGATTAGCGGGTTTGTAAACGAACGTCAACCCCGATCGTGTCAAAGGTGTAAGAATAAAAAAAACGAGGGACGATGCGTGCGTCGTCCCTCGGGCGGTTGTTGTTCGGACCTACTTCGATTGGGGAAGGAGAGTGGCCACCCACTTTATGAAAGCGTTATTGCCACCCTTGTCTGGTTGCGAATCCCGCCAAGCGGAAAAGTGCGGCCAAATCTTTTCGTTGTAATTGGCATCTTTGAATATCGTCGCCAGGACGATGGCAAGTTTGCCGTCAACTACCGGCGTGATCGCATCTTCGATCCCCGTCATGCAGGCTTCATAGCCGGCGTTCCAGGCATCGATGGGCGGCTCGATCAAGCCATTCATCCGGTTGCGATCGCCGGGTTTAACCTGCATGACTATTTTGCGGAGCTCGATGAGACTGGTGCGCGTCTGGGCGCGCATCTTGAGGACTCGGTTGCCTTTTCCGTCTTTGTCGAAAAAGGCGCTAGCCTCGCCGGTATCAAGATGCCTATAGTCGCCATGGCGCCACTGGTGTCCCGGTCCGGGGATGTTTTCTTCGAAACACAGGCATTCGGCCAAATCCGCAACCGCAGCGGGAATTTCACTGTCCAATTGTGGCAGCTCGACGTAGTAGTAGCCATGGTGATTGAAACGAATTTGGACTCCGCGATACCGGAAGTTACGGCCGTTTAGCTTTCTGCCGCGGGACTTCTCCAGCTTGTTGTAGAACAAAATGACTTGAAGCATCGACTCTCCTTTTGGTTCGGACGTTAATTGTTCAAGAACTGCGAATAATATAATAAATTAGCCATTTTGTCAAGATATAACGTTGCAGAACGGCTCTTTTAGGCGTTAACTAGTGGTACATGTCCGACCTCTTCGACCTAAAACTTGAACAAGAGCTCAAAAAGTCCGCGCCTTTGGCGGACCGGATGCGGCCGACGGCGCTCGACGATTATGCGGGGCAGGAAAAGCTCATTGGCGCCGGCGCGACTTTGCGCATCCTGATCGAACGCGACGAACTGCCGTCGATGATCTTTTGGGGCCCGCCGGGAACCGGGAAGACGACGCTCGCGCGCATTATCGCCAAACTGACGCGGTCGCGCTTCGAGCAAGTCTCCGCCGTCTCATCGGGGATCGCCGAGCTGCGCCGCGTCGTCGACGAAGCCAAGGAAAAACGCAAGCTTGCGAACACGCGGACCATTCTTTTCGTCGACGAGATCCATCGCTGGAACAAAAGCCAGCAAGACGCGCTGTTGCCGCACGTTGAGTCGGGCGTCATCACGCTGATCGGCGCAACCACCGAGAATCCTTCGTTCGAGGTGAACGGCGCGCTGCTGTCGCGCTGCCGCGTTTTCGTGCTGGAAAAATTGACGGCCGACGATATTAAAAAATTGCTGGAGCGGGCGCTCAAAAGTCCGGAAGGGCTCGACGGGAAAATAAAAGTCGACGCCGAGGCGATCGAATTTCTCGCTTACATTGCCGACGGCGACGCGCGGGTGGCGCTCAACTCGCTGGAGATCGCGGCCAAGGCGCTCAAAATTTCCAAGCGCCATGTTTTAAAGATCGAGGCCGTCAAATACGCGCTGGCCAAAACGCATTTGCGCTACGACAAGACCGGGGAGGAACATTACAACATCATTTCGGCGCTGCACAAATCGATGCGCGGCTCGGACGCCGACGCGGCGCTCTACTGGCTCGGACGCATGCTTGAGGCGGGGGAGGATCCGCTTTATGTTGCCCGCCGTTTGGTCCGTTTCGCCTCCGAAGACGTCGGTTTGGCCGATTCGCAAGCGCTGGTGATCGCCATGAGCGCCTATCATGCGGCGCACGCCATCGGCATGCCGGAGTGCAATGTTATTTTAGCCCATTGCGCCGCCTATCTCGCCAAAGCGCCAAAATCAAATGCGGTCTACGCCGCCTATCAAGCCATTCAAAAAGACATTGCCGAACTGCCCAATGAACCGGTCCCGCTCCATCTGCGCAATGCGCCGACGAAGCTCATGAAAGAATTGGATTATGGCAAGGGATATAAGTACAATCCAAAATTCAAAGGCCCGGTTGAACAGGACTATTTGCCGGAGAAACTGAAAGGGCAGAAGTATATGGGGACAGGCCCTGTATAATATTGAAAAGGGGCCTGTCCCCGTCGCAAAGGTCGTGTTAAAATAAGCACATATGCGACGCATCATTCTTTTTGTCATTTTAGGCGGGATTGTCTTGATCGCCGGGGTCATTGTTTTCCAGCTCCTGGGGACGTATTGGTATTTAAAGTCGCCGACGCGGGTGGTCAACGGCGCTTTCACGCATCTGCTCGATGCCAAAAGCTTCGACCTGGCCTTGGAAGCGCAAGATGACGGCGCGAACGGCCTGTCGTTCAATGTCAAAGGCCAGCTCGACAAACGCGTTTTGACCGCGCCAGTCGCCGACCTCAATTTTTCGTTCCAAGCCCAGGGGCAGACCTTTTACGGCAACGGCCAAGCGCAAGCCAAGGACGGCAGCATTTATTTGCGCTTCGACCAGATCGCCGGCATTCCGAACCTGCTGCCCGGCGCCTTGCAATCGACCTGGGCCAACATGGACGTGAATACGCTTTTGGCCGTGGGACGCGACCGGCTTTTCCCCGAACTGACCAACAATTTTACCGAAGCCGATCTGCAGGCGATCGTGGCGATTGGGAAAAAGCACATTCCTTTCTCGCCGCTCTCCGCCGGCACGCCGGTTTTCATCGATAACGTTCTGACCACGCCGTACAAGGTGGTCATGGATCGCGCCATTTTGCTCGATCTGTTCTCGGAACTCAAAACTGCGGTCAAAGGCGCGCCGCTTGACGATGGCGAAAAGAAAGGGCTGACCAAGTACGTCGCCGGATTGCCGCCGGTCACCGGCGAAATTTGGGTGGCGCGCAACGACGGCACGCTCCGCGAGGCGCTTTTGGTTGCCAAGGGTTCGCCGTCGTCTTTCCATCTTGATCTGCGTTTTTCCAACTATAACAAAACCGCGAGCGTGACGCCGCCCGCCGTCAGCCAGCCGCTCATCGAACTCGTTCGCCGTCTTTCCGGCACGTCGCTTTCGGGCGTGAAGGTCGCGCTGCCGTTTGATATCCCGGTTCCCATCCTCAACGTGAACATGGGTATTCCGACCGTGCCGCTCGCTAACGGAAAAGGCGGAACCGGAAAAACCGCCGGCCCGCTGCCGAATTTGATTAAGCTCTTCTACGGAACGGATCATCCGTTCGAGGGAAAATAAATCCCGATCGTTACATGAACGCCGTCAAATATAACGTTAAGCACAAAGTCTCGCGACCCGGCGCTCTCTCCGGAGGCATGCTCGTCCGCGACCGGATCCTCGCGGGCGGCGTTGTTTTTATTGTCCTGGCGATCGGGGTTCGTCTGGTTCAGTTGCAGATCGTCCAAGGGCATTTTTATTCGCTGCTGGCGAGCGGTCAGCACGAACTTTTTGACAAACTGTTGCCCGAACGCGGCCAGATCCTGGTGCGCGAACGTGATTCCTCGTCGCTCTACCCGGTGGCAACGAACATCGATCTTTGGACCGTGTATTCCGACAATCGCAAGCCGTTGAATGCGGCCGACGAAGCCAAGGCGCTCGCGCCGCTTTTGGCGGCGCCCGTCGATCCGACGGATAAAAAACCCGAAGAGATCACCGCCCTGGCCAAGAAAAATTTGTCCGACAAAGAGGCGGAGCTGGTTAAGCGGCTGGGGACCGCGAACGCCGCCTATGCGCCGCTCGGCCACGGGATCGACAATAAACTGGCGGACGCGATCAAGGCGTTGAATTTTCCCAATGTTAATTTCGCGCCGGAAAAAGCCCGCTATTACCCGGAGAACGGTTTCAGCGGACAAATTCTGGGGTTTGTCGGTTATCAGGGCGACGAGAAGACCGGGCTCTACGGCCTGGAGGGTTATTGGAATAAAGAGCTGTCGGGAACGGCCGGGTTCTTAACGGCCTCGCACGACCCCAAGGGCAATTTGCTCGCTTCCGGCGACGGCGGCATTCAAGAAAAAGAAGACGGTTCAAATATTGTTTTAACGGTCGATCGGACCTTGGAGGCGGCGGTCTGCGACAAGCTCAAGGCGGCGGTCAAACTGCATAATGCCGATAGCGGTTCGGTCATCATGATGGATCCGTCGACCGGCGCGATCCTGGCGATGTGCGGGACGCCGGATTTTGATCCCAACGAATATAATCACGTGGCCAGCGCCTCGGTTTTCAATAATGCTTCGATCTGGAACGCTTATGAACCGGGCTCGGTCATGAAGGCGGTCACCATGGCGGCCGCGCTTGATTCCGGCGTGCTCACCCCGAATACCACCTATAACGACACTGGCACCATGAAGTTTGGATCGCAAGTGATCAACAACTCCGATCACCAGGTTCTCGGGTTGCAGACGATGATCGAGGTGCTCGACAAATCGCTTAACACCGGCGCCATTTTTGCCATGCAGCTGACCGGCATGGAAAAGTACGAAGCTTATTTAAAGGCTTTCGGCTTTGGCATGCGGACAGGGATCGAGTTGGATACCGAATCGCCCGGCAATTTGCAGTCGCTGGCCAGCAAGCGGCCGGTCGACGCGGCCAGCGCTTCGTTCGGGCAGGGGATAACCGCGACCACGCTTCAGGTCGCCGTGGCCTACGGCGCCATCGCGAACGGCGGCAAGGTGATGAGGCCGTATATCGTCGATTCGATCGTGCACCCCGACGGGACGACAGTTAAAACGCAGCCGCGCACCGTCCGCCAGGTCATTTCCGACAGCGCCGCCGGACTGCTCACCGGCATGCTTGTTTCCGTCGTCAAGAACGGCCACGGCAAGCGCGCCGCCGTGCCCGGATATTTGGTCGCGGGCAAGACCGGTACGGCGCAAATTCCCAAAAGCGACGGCACCGGTTACGACAGCGACCCGCACGCGACGATCGGCACGTTCGCCGGTTTTGCGCCGGTCACCAATCCGCGTTTTGTCATGGTCGTGCGCATGGACCGCCCCAAGGACGTGCAATTCGCCGAAAGTTCCGCCGCGCCGCTTTTTGGCGACATTGCCTCTTATGCGCTAAAGTATTTGGAGGTCCCGCCGGATGACGCGCACTAAACTTTTAACTTTTAGCTTTTAACTTTTAGGACAGCCTAACCGTTAAAAGTTAACAGTTAATAGTCTGTTATGAAGAAGCTGTTAGAGAAAACGCTGGGCGGAATCGCGGCCGCCATCATCAGGAAGTACCAACCGACTGTGATCGGGATCACCGGTTCCGCCGGCAAGACCTCGACCAAGCAGGCGGTTTTTGCGGCGCTTTCCGGAACCTATGACGTGCGCGCAACGCCGAAGAATTACAACAACGAGCTGGGTTTGCCGCTGACGATCATCGGCGGGAAAGCGGCGGGCAAGAATATTTTTGCCTGGCTCGTCATTGTTTGCCGCGGCTGGTCGTATTTGGCCTTCGACCGAAAGTTTCCGAAGATGCTGGTTTTGGAAATGGGCGCCGACCGCCGGGGCGACTTGGCCAAGCTGGTGGCCATTGCGCCGCCGCGCGTTTCGATCATCACGTCGATCGGCGAGGCCCACATTGAATATTTCGGCTCGCTGGGCGCCATTGCCGAAGAAAAAGAAACGCTGGTCAAAGTTTTGCCGGCCGACGGATACGCCGTGTTGAACGCCGACGATCCGCGCGTTTACTCGATGCGCAGCGTAACCAAGGCGAAGGTTGCGACCTATGGCCTGTCGGGGACCGCCGACATGCGCGCCACGGAACTCGAACATATCCGCGATCCACGCTCGGTCGCCGTGTTGGGCATGCGCCTCACCGTCCCAGGCTCGTCCGGTCCGCTCACTGTCGACCTGCCCGGCGTGGTCGGCCGCGGTCACGCGCTGGCCGCGCTGGCCGGTTTGGCCGCAGCCAAAATTTTGGGCGTGCCGCTTCCGGTCGCGGCCGAAGGCTTGCGCCGCTACGCGCCGCCGCCGGGCCGCCTGCGTCTCATTCCCGGGGTCAAAAGCACGGTCATCATCGACGACACCTACAACGCCTCGCCGGGCGCCATGCACGAAGCGCTTGAAGTTTTGAAAAATTTTACGGTTCCCGAACGGTCCCGGCGCATTGCGCTCTTAGGCGACATGCGCGAGCTGGGCGGCTTTACCGAACGCGCGCATCGCGAGGTCGGGGAGTATGTTGCCAAAAACAACATCGATCTTTTTGTCGCCATCGGCGAAGCCATGCACGAAGCGATTGAAGCCGCCAAGCGACATGGCATGAACGAGGACCATGTAATGCATATGGAAAACGCCGTCGCGGCCGCCCGCTTCCTGGAAGAACGGCTGCATCCCGGCGACGTCATTCTGGTCAAAGGCTCGCAAAATACCATCCGCCTCGAGCGCGCCGTGAAAGCGCTGATGGCCGAACCCGAACGTGCCGCCGAGCTCCTTTGCCGCCAAGGGCCGGAATGGGAGAATTAGCGCGTTGCCGGAGCAATCAGCCAGCATTTTTTTGAATATTGGCCAAAGCGGTTGACAATCAACCGCTTTTTTGTTAATTTTCGTTGTTGGCGCGAACGGCCGAAATGACCGTTTAAACCAGCGCAATCGTTCCTGTACAAACCACCAACAAGGAGAAACGACATGGGCAGCGGAGGCAGTTTCCGGGATTATGAAGAAGCGCGCGCAACCAGCCGGGATATTTCGTCCGATGACGACCGGGTGCGGGCGCAGGCCGAAGCGGAACGTAAACAGCGCCTGGAAGAATCCAGGCGGGCGGCCGCCGCCGGCACCGCTCCGCCGCCGAAGGTCCGTCAGGCGGCAAAGATCTACGACCCGGGCGCGGTCCGGCTGGGAATAACCAGTCCGCCGGACGAGGCCGCGGATCTGCATATCGTGCTGGTCGACAATTCCGCTTCCAACCACGTGATCGCCGCGCACACGCGCGATGCCTCGGCATACATTTTGTCGATGCTCGGGATCATCGATCCGAAAGCGGCCATGGCGATCATCTACTTCAGCGACCACTGCGACGGGAACAATCTCATGCAAGCGGTCGACTACGTGTTGCCGACGCAGGAGGGCGATCGCCAGCTCCTGTCGTCGATTTCGCATGTTGGACAGGCCGACGGCGGCGATCCGCCGGAGGCGATCGAGTGCGCCCTTTGGAGCGCTTGCGAGATCGGCTTCGGGAGGGTTCCAAAAGCCAACCGGCACCTATATCTCGTGACCGACGTGGTCGCGCACGGCATGGGCATGGATCGCGACGCCGGCTGTCCGGTCAATCGCGACTGGCAAGAGTCGCTCGCGCGCGTGCACGAGACCTATGGCAGCTTCGAGATGATCGGCTGCGGCAAAAGCGGCGCGACGGCCGAACTGCAAAAAAAGTTCATCGCGCGCCAACGCTTGCCCTACGACCTGATCACCCTTTCGGAGATCAAGAGTCCCGAGCATCGCAAGCGCATCGCGCCGAACGCGCTGCTGTTTCTGATCGCCAGGAGCAACGGCGCGCAGAACGTGCAAACCTTCCTCATGGCGCTCTATGAAAAGTGGCTCGCCGAGCCGGTCTTCGGGAGCCAAACCGACATGAACGCCCGCCAGGCGATCACCCGGTTCGTCAAATATCTTGAGTTGGGGGATTCCGAAAAACAGGCGATCTTGGATCGCATCTTCGCCTGACCGGCAGAACGACAATGATCTGCGGGCCGCGCAGTCAATGCGCGGCCCTTTCTTTTTAGGACATGTATTTCAGGATCCTGTTGTTAACGGGGTTCGGAATAAGATGTTCTTTGGTCTTTAAAAAAGGAGAAAGACAATGACCGCACATGAACGCGACGGTTTCGCCAGTCTCGCGCGCTTTACGGCGCACGGGCGCGAGCTCGTTCGCGCCGTGCAGTATTTTGCCGCCGCCGGCCGGCAGGACATGTTTCCGGAACTTTTGCGGATCGCCAGCCGTTTCGGCGTCATCCAAGCGGTTGTCCTGTTGCGCGAACTCATGGGCATGGCGCGCCGGGACGACGCTTTGGCACATTGGTTTCGCGAACGGGGCGTGTTCTGGTTCGACATCTACCGCAACAAGCGTGTCGCCTACGTGCGCAGCGAAGACGCCGAATTGCATCGCAGTTTTGCGACTGATTGGAATGTAATCCTCGCCCGCGCCGCCGCCGATTCCAACCTGGGAACGGTGCGCAAGCAGTTGTTGCAAAAGCTCGCGAGCGGCGACGATCCGATCGTGCGTTTGCCGCCGCCGGCACCGGCTTCGGTCGATGCGCGGTTTCGCCGCTATTGCGACGAGCATGGCCTCAGGGTCATCCGCCTGCTCCAGGCCGGAGTGAACGGTCTGAATCGCTGTTCCTGGGTCTATTTGGCGCAGGATGCGGACGGCATCATTAAGGTGTTCAAGGAGTTGCCGTCGAATCGCGATAATCGCCTCGGTCCGTTGCCGTCGGAAGCCGACATTTACGCCCGTCTGGGCGTTGATGAACGCTTCCCGCGCCACGGCGGAACGGTTGACGTCGGCGAGGGGGTATTCTTCTCCAAGCTGTCCTTCTGTTTTGGACAGGGCTTGGCCGATTATCTCCAAACGCAGAACCGGCTCGCGCCGCGCGAGGTTTGCGCGGTCATCGGTCGATCGGCCGCCGCGCTCGCGGACATGCACGCCAAGGGAATTCTGCATCTTGATCTGCGTCCGGAAAACGTCATTTTGACGCCGGGCGCCGTCAGGCTCTTCGACTTCAACTCGTCGCGTTTTGCCGCGGCCGGGGAGATCGACGCCTTTCCGTTCGATCCGCGCTATGCGGCGCCGGAAACGGCGCTGCGCCTGCGCGCTTCGGCGGCATCGGACGTCTTCGCGCTCGGCGCGATCTTCCATCTGCTCGCAACCGGCGAACATCCGTTCGCCGGCGGCAACGAGCTGACGGACGACCGGGCATTGATGCTTGAACGCTATGGTTTGGCCAATGCCTTTGCGCCGTATGGGCGAAAGCTCGATCAAGAACTCGGCGACCCTCGCCTGGGATTGATCGTCCGGATGCTCGATAAAGATCCGGCACGCCGGCCAAGCATGGCGGAGGTGGCGACGGCGCTTTTGGCGAATGACACAACGCCGTTGCGGCTCAGGGGGAGAAATTCGTCCCGCCCGCGCGAGCGCAATATCGTCTTGTTTCCCGCCCGCATGGGAATTCCGCATCGCGGACACATCGATTACATCGCGCGTCTCATCGAGTTGGGTTTCTATCCGGTCATCTCCTTGCAGCGCAGCTATACGTCGACCGATCTCGATCCGCTTCCCAAGTGGGTCGTCATGAAGATGGTCGCCCGTTCGCTCCTTGACCGCGGCTTCGGCGCCAATGATTTTGCCTTCGTCTTCACGCCGTTCTACGAAACGCGGGAGCAGTTGCAGGCTCATTTCGCCATGTTGCCGGATGTTGAGAACGTGGTGGCGGTCGCTTCCGGGAATCCCGAAATCCATCGGCTCTTCCCGCAGTACCCGATCATCGATCAGAAAGCCGTCTTTGGCCGCGCCGGCGAAGAATACGCCGTCCGGTCGTGGGGCGAGATCTTGCGGCAAGCGGTTCGCGACAATGATCTGGAAACTTTTAGGTCGTATGCCGGAAGCGGCGTCGAACGCATCATGCCTTTCGACGAACTCCGCAGCCGTTACAACGAAACGCCGATCGAGTTTGTGAAAGGTACGGTCAGATTCACGCTCCAAGCCGACGGCGCCACGGTCGAAGGAAGGGTCAGGAAATATCTTTCGCCCGAAGAATGGATCGTCCGCTCCTTGCAAGATCGCGGCTTCGAGACCGCGATCATCGATCCGTACTGCCCCGACACCGTGATCGTGCGCAACGGCCGAAGCGCCTTGCTTCGCTACGAACGTACGGTCCTAGAAGGGGACGATGTCGTCCTCAACTATCGACTCTACTGAAACCCCGTCCGTCCCAACACCTGTTGGGACGGATTTTAATATGCGTTCAAAGATGGTTCAGCATTCATCTCGACCATTGACTTTCAATAAAAATCGTGCCATCATGGCCGGTCAATGAAAGGAGAATGACATTGATAAAACCAAGGGTCTTGATCATCAACCCCGACACGCGGCTGAATCAGGCGATGGTCGCGTATTTCGTCCGTGCGAACCGTTGCCAAGTCTTCAGTTCTTTGCATCATGAATCATCATTGCTCATGATCGCCGGCGTCACGCCAAAAGAAAGGCTTGACGTCGTGATCACGCATTATAGCGGACTGGCGGTCGACTTTAACCGCTTTGTCAACCAAACCAAGCGAGCTTCGCCGACGACTCAGGTCTTGCTTTTTTGCCGAAGCGGCAATCTCAACGGATTGCGTTTCGACGATGTCGTCTTTGAGAACGGGCCGGACAGCATCGAGATCTTGGAACGACGGGTCGGTTTGCTCGTTCTCAGTCATGGTCAACATTAAGATCTTCGTTCGTTTACACAGGAGGTAAGGCATGATTCGTCTAACAAGAGATCTGGTTCAGGTTGGTCCGCAGTGGAACCCGGGAGAACGGGCAGAGCTAAAGCGCGTCTTGGAGGAGGAGCGCGACGCCTTGGTCGTTTTCGAAAAGAGCGAGCGCGGAAGGAATATGCCGCAAGCGCACGTTCTCGACGGGATCGACGTTAATCGGCGCGAACTGGAAGAGTTGCTCAGCGTCTTGTCCCTCGCGCCGGCATCGATGCTCGAAACCAATCGTGCCAAGTACCGCGATTTCCTGGTTCTTTGAACCACCGCACCCGTTCGACAAAAGCGCCCGCTGCTTCGTCGACGGGTGTTTTTCTTTTTCATAAAGGTTCGATCGAACCTTTATGAAAAGTTTGGTGAAGCCGATAAACAAAAAAACACTCCCATTAAGGAGTGATTTTTTCTACTGAGCCAACCTCGGTTCAAGTCGACAAGCTGAGCTTGTCTAATGGAAGCGAAGCTGAGCTCGCCGTCATTCTTGAAACCGAGCTGGGCTCGGGTAGCCCCAACCGGATTTTCCGCCCGCCTCCCGCTTCGGCGGGATTGGGCGGACCCGCTCGCGGCCGGATCGAGATGAACGGGGAACCGGAAAAAATATAAACAAAAACACCAACGCTTTAAGTTGATGTTTCTGTGTAGCCCCAACCGGATTTGAACCGGTGTATCTTCGCTGAGAACGAAGTGTCCTAGACCGGGCTAGACGATGGGGCCGCGGTAATGTTGAATTTTCGATGACGTTTACTATTACACCTGAGCCCGATTCGAGATCTGTGCAGATGCTGGTGTCAGCAGCTGCCTAGACGATGGGGCCGCGGTAACGAAAAATAATCATCGCATGTTTTTTAAATATTATCAAGTGGTTTACGCGGCGTGCGGTTTGCTGGCGCTCCAGAGGCCGTCGAACCAGGCCTGCATTGTGTCGTGGTGTTCTTGGGAAGCGATCAAAATGCAGTAACAGTCCTTCATTGACGAGACGTAGAGCGTTTTGTCGTCGTACAAGAACACGGTGCTTTTAAAATGGCCGCGCATGACCTCGGGCACGATGCGGACTTCGGAAACGCCGTGGTAATAGCGCTGGAAGATTTTTTTATCGATCTCGCCGTCCCATAAATTCTTGGTCTGAATTTCGCGGCGCAGCCGCTCTTCGACGAACAATTTGACGAATTCGCCGCCGACCTGCCAGAAGAAATTGTCTTTGGGCGCGACGGTGCTCACCCGCTTGTCTTGGCAGTAAAGCGTGTCCATAATGACGCTTTTGACGGCCTCGACGCCTTCGTAGAAGGAGACGGCCGGTTTTTGGCTGGCGGGGGATTGATTTTTTTTGAAATTTGTGACAAGTTCATTAATGCTCGTTTTAAGCTGTTTGGCTTCGAGCATCTTTTCTTCCGCGATCGCGCCGAGCCGTTCGGGCGAAGCCAGCGACAGGCGCTTGTCGCCGGCGGCGCCGGTTTTACCGAGCAGGCCGCGTTTCTCAAGGCAGCCAAGGGTATAGTAGACCGTCGGCCGTTTGATCCGCGTGGTTTTGATGATGTCGTGCGCCGTGCGCGCGCCGTTCATCATGGCCAAATAGACCGTGGCTTCGGATTCGCTCAAGCCCAAGGCCAGCAGGTTTTTTCGCGGCTCGTTCATAGGTTGCGACGTATTAGTATAGTGATTATTATACACTACTGACAAATTTGGTCAAGCAGTGTATGCTCGCCACAGAACCTTGAAAATCAGGAGAACCAATGAAACCATTCGGATTAACGGGAAACATCGGTTGCGGCAAATCAACGGTTGCCGGAATGCTGGCCAAATATGACGACGTGACGCATATCGATACCGACCTTGTTGCCAGGGCGATCATGGACGGCGGCGGACTGCGCTCGGCGATCAACGCCGCGCTTGATTGCGACGCGTTCGCTTCCGGCACGATCGATCGCCGGCTGGTCGCCAAAATCATCTTCGGCGACCGGGAAAAGAAAGAGCGCCTGGAAGCGGTCGTGCATCCCGCGGTTTGGGCCGAGGTTCAAGCGATCGCTGACGGTCTTGAGGCGCACCGGATCTGCCTCGTCGAGTCGGCGATCATCTTTGAAAAGGGCGACGAATGGCGTTTTTCCGACGTCATTGTGGCGGTTTGCGGCGAGGAAGAGGAATGGCGCCGCCTGATCGTCGATCGGCGCATGGATCCGTCCGATTTGAAAAAGCGGATTGCCATGCAAATGCCGTCCGCGGAAAAAGAAAAACGCGCCAAGTACGTGATCAGCACCGATTGCGACATGGCGGAATTGGAAAAACGAGCGGCGCAGCTTCATGCGGCGCTAAAACAATCGAAAGGGGAATAATCATGGCCAAGCGAAAAGCGGTTTATGCCGCCAGCCTGGATCCGATCACCAACGGGCATCTGAACATCATCGAACGCATGGCGCCGCTCTACGACGAGCTCATTGTGTTGGTGGCGGTCGATGGCAGGAAGAATTACATGTTCACGCCCGAAGAGCGCGTGGCCATGGCGGAGGCGGCCGTCGAACATTTGCCGAATGTGGCGGTCGGCGTCTGTCTTGGCCGTTATGTCGTCAAAGTCGCTGAGGAAGAAGGCGCGCGGGTCGTCTTTCGCGGTTTGCGCAACTCCAGCGATCTGGAGGCCGAACAGGTTATGGCGATCGAAAATCGCCAGATCGCGCCGAGCGTGGAAACAATCCTGGTGCCGTGCCTGCCGGAACTAATGCACGTGAGCTCCAGCATGGTCAAAAGCCACGTCGGCGTCGATCCCGATTGGGAAACACAGGTCAGTCGCTCGGTGCCGGCGGCGGTCGTTGTGAAACTGAAAGAAAAGCACGTCTTGGCCAAAGCGGCCAAGCATTGGGCGGCGCTCATGGCCGAGCTGGAAAATCCCAAAGGCGCCGGCGCCGTTTTTAACGGCTTGGTCAAAGCCTACGGCGAACCGCATCGCTACTATCATACGCTTGCGCATATCGTGGACATGCTCGACGAGTTGGACGCCTGGGGAACGGAGTTGCTGCTTGATGACCCGGTCGCGGCCAAATTCGCCATCTGGTACCACGACGTTGTCTATGTCCCGCACACGGCGGACCTGCAGCCGGTAACAGACAACGAAGAGCGGAGCGCGCAACGCTTGGCGGCGGATCTGGAAACGCTGGGCTTGCCCTCGGCCTTGATCAACAAGGCGAAAGCGCATGTTCTGTGCACGACGCATCGCGTTGCGCCGCCGGAACATGACGCGCGCGTTGTCGCCGATCTCGATTTGGCGATCTTGGGCAAGAGCGCCAAAGAATTCGACCGTTACGAAGCCGCGATCCGCGCCGAGTACGGCCTGGTTCCCGAACCGCTCTTCCGGGCGCGGCGGGTAAAGATTCTCCGGCTGTTCCTCGACACGAATCTGCGTCCGTCGATCTATTTGACTGACGCGCTTCGATCGGGTTACGAAGCGCCGGCCAGGGCCAATCTGGCGCGCTCGCTCGCGAAACTCGAATAGAAAACGTCTCACGGCTTGCAAGGCTTTCGCTTTGCAAGCTTTTTTTATCCAACAAAATAAAAAAGTCCGAAGCGTCGTTTGCTTCGGACCGGAACAGTCGTTCGGTCATTGGTGCGCGTCGTGCACCGAGGCGGCGTCGGCATGAACGCCCTGTTTGAAAAAGGCCAGGGAAAGAACGGCGGTGGCGGCGGCAACGCAGCAGCAGGCGACCATATTCAGGTCTTTGTCGCCGCGGCCGGCCGTCAGGTGCAGCCAGGCGAAACAGGGCGCCGCGGCCATGAAAACGGCGAAAGCCAGGATGTGGAATTTAAATTCCTTGAACAGTTCGTCCATGTGCCCCTCCTTGCTTGTAAGCAATGGTCCAGTGCTACAAATATGGCTAAAAATAAGAATTTTGTCAAGTTTCGGGGTTGACCCGGCGTCTTTACTATGCGAATGTTAGGGGAGTATGGGACATGCCCTCAGTTGGTTTTGGACCACTTTTTTTTACGCGCCTTTATTCAATGCGCTCATTTGGCTGTATAACGGTCCAGCGGAGCAGAACTTCGGCCTTTCGATCATCTTGCTGACGGTGGCTTTGCGGATCATTATTTTTCCGCTCACCATTTTAAGCGAACGCAACAAGCATATTTATGACAAGGTCGAGGCGGAGATCGCCGACATTGAAAAGGCGTTTAAGAACGACGAAGAACAGCAGAAAGAACGCATCCGCGAACTGCTGCGTTCGCGCAATGTGTCGCCATGGGCGCGCACTTCCTCGCTCTTTATTCAAGCGCTTGTGCTCGTCGTTTTGTACCAGGTCTTCATGAGCGGGATCCGCATGAACCATTTTGAGGTTCTTTATCCCGGCGTCAATGCTCCCGATTTCGTCTTTACGGATTTTTTGGGAACCAACTTGGGGCAGCCGAGCTGGATATGGGCGGCGATCGTCGGCATCTGGCTTTACCTGGAGATCACCAACGAACAGCGCCATCGCAAGGAGGCCGTGACCAAAGCCGACCAATTTTACCGCATCGCTTTTCCGCTTTTTTCCTTTGGCGCCCTTTACATCCTGCCCTCGGCCAAATCGCTCTTCATCTTGACCTCGATGGCTTTCTCCTTCATAATCAGTGCGTTAAGCAGGACTTTCTGGAAGAGTAAGAAATAATCGATATATGGCCGAATCACTTGATAAAATCATGTATTCGTTCGTGCTTGAGGATGTCATCAAAGGCATCTTCATTCATGTGCCGCCCGGCTATGTCGCCTGCGTTTACGACATGGGGCGCGGCGTCTTACGCAAGGTCCTGACCCCGGGCCTGCACTTGAAAATTCCGTTTTGGCAAAAGGCGAAACTTTTTAACATTCAAACTTTGGAATATTCCATCAGCGAGGATTTTGACCTGAACAATTTGCGCGCCTTGGGCGACGAGCCGGTTTCCGCGGTGACGCTCGACGGCAAGCGCATTGCGATCGAAGGGACAATCTTGCTCCGTCTCGACATCGAACATATTCCTTCCATCTGGCAATGGGTGGGGGAGGACTTTGTGGCGAAGATCGTGCGGCCGACGGTCCGCTCGCGCTTGCGCATGATCGCCGCCAAGTACGAGCATCAGCATATTCTCACCCACCAGCGCGCCGTGGTTGAAGCCGACGCCAAAACCGAGTTGGAAAGCATTTTCCAGCCGCGCGGCATTCGCGTTGAGAACGTTTTGCTTTCCGACATTTCGCAGCAGAAATAATACCGGCGCTTTAAGCCTCTTGACGACTTGATTAGCACTCTATACAATAGAGTGCTAATCTGTATTTATGGAGAAATTGGATCCCCGCAAAGAAGCGCTGCTGGAAACGCTGGTGCGCGAATATGTGAAGACGGCCGAACCGGTCGGGTCTTTGCATTTGGCGGAGAAGGCCGGTTTGGATATTTCGGCGGCCACCGTGCGCAATGAATTGTCCGAATTGGAGAGCGCGGGTTATTTGGCCCAGCCGCACACGTCGGCGGGCCGGATTCCCACGGAAGCCGCGTATCGCTACTTTGTCGAACACTTGGCGCACCACCGCGCGGCGACGAACCGCGTCGACAAAGAGCTCTCCGACGTTTTCGGCGCGCGCGCCGGCGCGATCGCGGCCGCCAAAGCGCTCGCCGCCAAAACGCACGAATGCGTGTTCGTGAGTTTCGGCCGCGACGACGTTTACGTCACCGGGCTCGGCAATCTTTTTGCCAAACCGGAATTTGTCGAACGCGAGATTGCCATGAGCCTCACCGCCGCGCTCGACCAGCTCGACGAGATGGTCTGCGGCTTGGAGTCGGGGACGGGCGCGCGTCTCTTGATCGGCGAAGAAAATCCGCTGAACAATAATTGCTCGACCGTTTACCTGGCGCCGACCGCCGGCCGCCGCGTCGGCGTCTTGGGCCTCATGCGCATGGACTACGAAAAGGTCCTCAACCTGCTTGATTCGATCAAATTTTGAACGGCGCGGTTGACTGGTGGCTTATAACTTTTAGGTTTGCCTAACGGTTAGAAGTTAACAGTTAAAAGCCGTATGGAAGAAAACATCATCGACCCCAAAGACCAAACAATTGACGATCTTAAAAAACAAAGCGACGAATACTTGAACGGCTGGAAGCGCGCCAAGGCCGACCTGGCGAACTTTCAAAACGACACGGCCAAGGAGCGGATCAACTGGGCAAAGTTCGCGTCGGCCGGGACGCTGCAGCGGCTCTTGCCGGCGCTCGACACGCTTTATGCCGCCGCCGAACATGCGCCGGGACTCAATGACACGCTAAAAAAGTTCGAGGAGTATTTGCGCGGCGAAGACGTGGTGGCGATCGATTGCCAAGGCAAATACGACCCAAGCGTTCACGAGGTCATCGGCATGGAAAAAAAAGACGGCGCGGAAGCGGGATCGATCACGGTCGTCGCCCAGCGCGGCTACAAGCTTCACGATCAGGTGCTCCGGCCGGCCAAGGTGATCGTGGCGGAATAAAATGACAATAAGAACTAACCACTAAGAATTAAATTCCAAAATACCCAAAACATATGCCTAAGATAATTGGAATCGATTTAGGAACTTCCAACAGCGCGGCTTCGGTCATGCAGGGCGACACGCCGGTCATGATCCCGGCGGCCGAAGGCGCCTCGATCGGCGGAAAAGCTTTTCCGTCGTATGTGGCCATGACCAAAGACGGACAGCTGCTCGTCGGCGAACCGGCGCGCCGCCAGGCCGTCGCCAATCCGGAAGGAACGGTCTACGCCGCCAAGCGCAAGATGGGCACGAGCGAAAAGATCACGATGACCGGGAAGGAATATTCGCCGGAGCAGATCTCGGCTTTCATTCTCCAAAGATCAAGCGCGACGCCGAAGCGTTCCTGGGCGAACCGGTCGCCAAAGCCGTCATCACCGTGCCGGCCTACTTTAACGACGCGCAACGCCAAGCGACGAAAGACGCCGGCTCCATTGCCGGACTGGAAGTGGTGCGCATCGTGAACGAACCGACCGCGGCCGCGCTCTCCTACGGCCTCGACAAATCCGGGAAAGACCAGACCATCCTTGTCTTCGACTTGGGCGGCGGCACCTTGGACGTGACGGTCATGAAATTCGGCGGCGGCGTCTTCGAGGTCATTTCGACCTCCGGCGACACCAAGCTGGGCGGCACCGACATGGACAACGCGCTCATCGGTTATTTGACCGCGGAATTCAAAAAGGAAAGCGGGATCGACATTTCCGCCGACAAGATGGCGCTCATCCGTCTTAAGGAAGCGGCCGAAAAAGCGAAGATCGAACTTTCAACGGTGCTGGAAACGGAATTGAATTTGCCGTTCATCACCGCCGATGCCAGCGGCCCGAAGCACCTCACCATGAAGCTGACCCGCGCCAAGCTCGAAGAATTGGTGGCGCCGACGATCAACCGCTGCCAGCATCCGCTGGAGCAAGCGATCGCCGACGCGAAATTGACGCCGGACAAGATCGGCGCCGTCATCATGGTCGGCGGCCCGACGCGCATGCCGATCGTCGCCAACTTTGTCGAAAAATACATGGGCAAGAAGGTGGAGCGCGGCGTCGATCCGATGGAATGCGTGGCCAAAGGCGCCGCCATCCAGGGCGCCATCCTCGCCGGCGACGTCAAGGACGTCCTGCTGTTGGACGTGACGCCGCTCACTTTGGGCATTGAAACGATGGGCGGGGTTTCGACGCCGCTCATCAATCGCAACACGACCATTCCGACCTCGAAGAGTCAGGTGTTCTCGACGGCCGCGGACAACCAGCCGTCGGTCGAGGTCCATGTGCTACAGGGCGAGCGCTCGATGGCCGCCGACAACCGCACGCTCGGCAAGTTCATGCTGGACGGCATTCCGCCGGCGCCCCGCGGCGTGCCGCAGATTGAAGTGACTTTTGACATTGACGCCAACGGCATCCTCAAGGTCATGGCCAAGGACAAGGCCTCCGGCAAGAGCCAGGACATTACGATCACCGCCAGCTCGGCGCTTTCCAAGGAAGAGATCGACCGCATGCAAAAGGAAGCGCAGGCGCACGCCGAGGACGATCGCAAGAAAAAAGAAATGATCGAATTGCGCAACCAGGCCGACTCGACCGTTTACCAGACGGAAAAAACGATCAAGGAATT
>JAHFIF010000127.1 GCA_023246535.1 bacterium | reverse complement strand
AGCATCAACGCGGCCCGCAACCGGCAGGCAAGCGACAAAATTTCCATCCCGTCGCTTTATCTCGTACGGCTGCAGCGCGGGACGGATGAACGGTTCATTGGGAACCGCCTCGTGGAACAACGACTCGATCGACATATTTGATCAATCCACTGATTTGAAAATTTGCCTTTCTATCGGGGCGACTGGAGTCGAACCAGCAGTCTCATGTGCCCCGTTTGCCAGGGGAAAATCCACTTCATTGTCGGGGCGACTGGAGTCGAACCAGCAGTCTCATGCACCCCATGCATGCGCGATGCCGCTACGCTACGCCCCGACAATGTTTTGGATTTTCCCTTACGATGCCGCTAAAGGCGCGAAGCGAGGAGTAAAATGACAGCGAACTGGCGTTTTCTCCGAACGAGCGCCTTCATCGAGCGAAGCGAAGATACGCTACGCCCCGATAGACATGCAAATTTTCTGGATTCCCGCCTTCGCGGGAATGACAATAAGATACTCGTAAAAAAGAAAAGAGGCAAGGGCGCGGATCGCACCTTGCCTCGACGGCGAAGTTCGTTTCTACAACTCGGAAAAATACGGAAAGAGCGACCGGCGGCGACGGGACCGCACAGGCGGGACGGTCGGCGCCGTTTTTTTCGGGCGCGACGCAAGCCAAGCTTCGCGATGAACGAGCATGGCATCGATAATCTGCAACGCGACGCGGCGCGCATCGGCTTTCATCTTATTTTGCCAACGCTCCGCTTGCGCCGGCGACCAGAACGCGTCCAGATCGCGCAGCCAAATCGTCAGCGGCGAGCCTTGAACAAAGCGCATCAAGCGTTTGGGACGCGACGCGCCCAAGTTCGGCTTCCAGGTCTGCAGCCGAACCGTCTGGCTCCAATCAACGCCGCAGCTTTGCAGCAGCGCCTTGTAATCGGGGCCGACGGAAACGGCGGCGAGCTGCAAAGGATATTCGGCGACCGCCCCCGTTTTATCGGCAACCGCGATCGCGCCCGTCCAAACGCGCTCATGAGCCACATGGCGAAGATCGCCAAAACGCCCCGTGCATTGTCTCGTTCGCAGGCCGTACAAAGTGGTGGCGACAAGTTTTGCGAACTTGTCATCTTCGGAATATATGATCAATTTCATCGTTTGCTCCCTGTGTATCGGTTTTGATCATGCCGGTTCGCTTATCCGACCTGCGGCAACGCATGCTCGTCCGGCGGCGGCAGCGCGATCGATTCGGCCGACCGAGCCGGCTTATCCAGAGCGAGTTCGGGGAAAATGAATTTCCGCAGAATCGTTTCCGCCAAATGTTCAACCCAGAGACGTCCGATCTGTTTCCCGGTCACGAGCAAAGCATTCGGCACATCGGTCAGCGGCGAACGTTCGTCTTTAAAGACGGCATAGCCGCTTTCCATATCCCGGTTCGCCTTGGCCATGAGTTCAATTTGGGACTGATGCGCCGTGGCGACCAGCACCGCGTCGCTTAACCGGTGGCCGGTCTTATCGATGGCCCGCAGCACGCCGACGCCGTAATCCAAAAATCCCAAAACCACCCGCTGCGTCTTTTTTCCCGCCGCCTCACAAGCGATCGAGCCGACGCGAAAGAGCCCGAACGGCTCTTCAACCGTATCGTCAAACTCGCTATTGCAGCGACCATCAAGAACACTGGCGTTCGTCAATTTCGCGAGCGCCGCCAAGGCAACCTTGTCGCCCTTGTAACACAACAACAGTACAGCCATTCTTTACTCCTTTGTGAAGGTCCAAAAAACAAAATTCCCCGGGTATGAGCCGAGGAAGTTTTGGCGCGAATTTTTTCACGCTAAAACTTCCTTGGCCCGAAGATGGTAAAACAATAATTAACAACCGCGCCAATGCGCTGTTTCGAACCGGTTGTTTTTCCAAGACGTTTTTCCATATAAAAAACTTACCCGATATCCGCCCGTTTGTAAAGAGGCGCCGCCTTACAGCGCGGAGCCTATCTTATAATCGAAAAAGAAAGCGTCGGGGATGTAGTCGATCCGGCGTTCCCAATCGGCGCCGTAGAGTTCCTTTGCTTTGTCCGCGGTCGGCACCCAGCGCAGCAAGCCGCCGCGCGCAATGGCGTAGATCTTGGGATCGCTTTGCGCCTTGACCAGCAGCTTCCCCGGGCGATAGGTGACGTTCTCGCCCAGCGGGATCGCGGCCAGTTGCGCATCGCCGATGATCAGCACCGACGAAAAATCGGCGTACCAAGAAAAATAAACGCGGCTGGTCGTAAAAACGTGGCGCCGGCCGTCGGCGCCGCAGAAGTAGACCGAGGGAAGCGACCCCTTGATCAAAGTCCCGGACGTGCAAGCCGGGCGATCAGCCGCGGCCAGGCCCAAATCGACATTGATGTCGGGATTGTTATCAAGCGCGGCGGCCGGCGCATAAGCGCCGGAAGCAGTTGGATCGGCAATGGCCGGGACGGCGGGGGCCGGCGTCGCGACGGCGGGCGCCGGCGGCTGAACGGTCAAATTAATGACGGAAAAGTTGCCGCCCGACGTCGCCGATGCCAACAAATTTCCCGAGCCGTCGTAACCGTCGACCTTGATCTTGCCAAGCGCCGTGCCGGCAACGGGAACGGTCCAGCTTAACGACGGCGTCGATGTTTCGCCGAGCGCGTTCCAGGCGGTTCCGCCGTCGAAAGAATAATAGACCTTGTATCTGGCAAAAGACCCGTTGGCCGGGTTCCACGACAACCCAACAACCGAACCGGCGGCGTAATTCGCCCCGGCGGGCGGAATATCGATCGCGATCGAGGGAACCGCAACAATAACCGGACTCTTTGGCGAGCCGCCGCGGACTTGGCTGAGGATCTCGACCGCCGCGTATTCCATGTTTGAGCCGGCCGCGTAACCGGTTGAAGAAATCGTTTGCGCGCCGCCGGCAACGGCCGCGGCGGAACCAATGAATTGGGTTACGGTGTTCTGGTTGGCGTAAGGGCGGTGTTGGGC
>JAHFIF010000126.1 GCA_023246535.1 bacterium | reverse complement strand
GAACTGATCCTTCAATCGACGATTGCCGGCGTAAAGATCTCCGATCTGGAACTTTCGCTCCACGGCGACATGCTCACCGTCCGCGGCCGGCGGCACCATGAAGTGCCGGCGGCGGCGCGCCCGCTCTACACCGAGTGCTACTGGGGGCCATTCTCGCGCTCCATCATCTTGCCGGTCGAGGTCCGCGCCGACGAAGCCAGCGCCATCTTGCGCTCGGGCGTTCTAACCATTACACTTCCCAAAAGAAATCGTTCCACCATTCCGGTGCGCGAAATTGAATAAATCCAATGTCGGAGTCCGTCAAAGAAAAGGCTGAAGCCAAAAAAACAAGGACACGCCGGCCGCTTATTATCGCCGGCGTTGTTGTTATTATCATCATCCTGGCCGCGCCGTTCGGGTACCTGGCTGCGATGAGCGGACGGGTCATGCCGGGCGTGGCGGTTAACGGGCTGTACTTGGGCGGAATGACAAAAAACGAAGCCGGCGCCAAGTTGGCGGTGGCGACGGCCGCTTTTGAAACCGAACTGAATTTTTCCAACGGTAAACGCGCGGTGAAGATCGATACGGGACGCAAGATGATCAACCTTAATTCCGATGCCGGGCTGGCGGCGGCCTACAGCGTCGGCCGCACCGGCAACCTTCTCGATCGCCTGGAGCAAGCCGGCCGGGCTCTGTTCTTCGGCGCCAAAGCGTCAATGCCATATGTCTACGACGCCAAAAGCCTTAAAACCGCTTTAAAATCGGCCTGGGGCAAAGACGAGACGCCGGTCATCGACGCACGGTTAGCGATCTCCATGTCGGGCGATACGGCGACGAACGTTGCCGTTGTCCCGGACCGTTCGGGTTTTGAATACGACTACGACCGGGCGATCGCCGACGTTAAAACCAAACAGGCGACGCTTGATGCGACGCCGATCCTTTTGCAGCCGGCCCGCACCGACGCGTCGGTAAAAGCCGCCGACATTGCCGCGGTCAAATCGCTCGTTCCCGCCGCGCTCGCGCTGGCGCCGCTCCCCATGTCGGCCGACGAACTCAAATGGACGCTTACGGCGCACGACCTGGGCTCGCTCATCGGCGTCGGTTTTAAAAACGACGGCGCGCCCGCCCTGCAGATCGACCATGCGGCCGCCACCGCGTATTTCGCGCGTTTGGCGGCCGATTACGACGTTCAGCCGACGGCCACGCATTACGAGATCGATCCAACCACCAACAAAATGACCGTCTTCGAACCGGGCAAGGACGGACGCAGCATCAATATCGAAGCGTCGATCGCCGCGCTCAATCGCGCGCTCGACCAGCAGCTGTCCGGGGCCGACGGCAAGGCCGGCTTTAACCTCGTCTACACTCCGGCCAAATCGCAAGTCATTTCGCAATCGGCCGCCGACCTCGGGATCAACGAGGTGATCGGCGTCGGGGTTTCGGATTTTTCCGGCTCGTCAGGCAATCGCATCAAGAACGTGACCCATGGTTCGGCGAAACTTAACGGCATCCTCATTGCCCCGGACGCAGAATTTTCCGCGATCGACGCGCTGAACCCGGTCACCATCGAAGACGGCTACTTCCCCGAACAGATCATCTTGGGCGACAAGATCGAGCCGGCGGTCGGCGGCGGCCTTTGCCAAATTGGCACGACGCTTTTCCGCATGGCCATGAACTCCGGCCTCCCCATTACCGAACGCCAAAACCATTCGCTCGTCGTGCATTATTATTCCGACCCGGTCAACAACAATCCCGGTACCGATGCCACGCTCTACGGCCCGCATCCCGATCTGCGCTTCGTTAACAATACCGGCCACTGGCTCCTCATTACGACCGCGATCAACGTTAAAGCCCATCAGCTCACCTACACGCTCTGGGGCACGGCCGACGGCCGCAAAGGCAGCTACACGCATCCGCAGGTCACCAACTGGATCCCGGCGCCGACCGAGGTGCAAAACTTGAACGACCCGTCGCTCCCTGTTGGCGCGCAAAAATGCCAAAACGCTTTTAAGGGCGCGAACACCACCTTTACCTACACGATCGTGAACGCCGATGGAACCGTGACGACGAAAAATTTTAACTCACATTACCGCGCCCTGCCGAAAATTTGCGCGTACGGAACCGGGATCCCGGGCACAAAGCTGCCCGACGGAACCGTAGTCCCGCCGGCGCCAAAAACCCCGATCGCCAATCCCCTGACAACGCCCGCCGCGCCCGCGACGAACGCCAACGAACCGATGAACAACATCAACATTCCCGCTGAGGCAGCAGTGGGGAATTAAATACTAAACACTAAGAACTAAATTCTAAAAAGAGTTTTTGGAATTTAGTTCTTACCAAAAACAAAAACACTCCGCAAAAGCGGAGTGTTTTTGTTTTTGGTATGCAGGGGGTCACGCCCAAGAAGTTTGGTTTAAGGGAATGTTGAGCCGGAGCCCACGCAATCCTTAAAACCAAACCCCATGCTTGTCGTGGGCGTGACCGCTGCTTGCCAAGCTGTTTTTCGTCTTTAACGAACAACGACCCACTTTAACATGGATCGTATTCTATGTCAAGAGTGGCCAAACCAGGCCATTTTATTTCGCTAAAGACAAAGCGATTTTTCCATTTTTCCAAAAAATCCGCATTTTAGGGAAACCTCGTTTGAACACTGTACCACAAAAATCGCTTTTTGTATTTAAAAACCCGCTCCCCCGGGGGGAAGCGGGCTGCGAACGATCAGGCCGTCAATCGCGGCAATTCTTGTTATGCCATTCGATCTCTTTTGCCTTTTCGGGATTCTGATAATCCCCGTAGCCCATGTAGTCGCTGCACAACCATTCAAGGTCTTGGCGGCGGCTCATGATTGGCGCTCCCAGGCCGAAGATGAGTTTAGTACCGCCCATCTGCAGCATCTTGCCGTCGGTCTCCCACCAGAAACCCAAACGCAAGAATTCGGAATAACCTATTTCGATCGTCTGACGAACCGACATGCCGCTATCGAGCAGCGTCGT
>JAHFIF010000038.1 GCA_023246535.1 bacterium | reverse complement strand
CTCGAGGGCGTCGTTAATTGTCCTTTTGGAAAAATTTGGTGGCAAGGTCCCGCCGAAACCGAATGCGTTTTGAACCTAAGCTTGTAATCGCAAATTAAACAACCTTCTTCCCGATCAAATCCTTGTGCCCGTTTAAAAACGCCTGGCCGGACATGGCTTTGCCGCCGGCGAGTTGAATTTCATTCAAAACCAAATAACCGTCCGCGCCAGCCGCGGCCGGATATTTTTTTACATTTATGATCGTTCCCGGAGCTTCTTTGGGACGGGCTGTTTCTATCTTTGCGGCATGAACAAGCAGCGTGACGCCGTCGAGCGTCGTCCAGGCCGGGGTGACGCCGTGCATGGCGCGGATCAAGCGGTCGATCGTTAAAACCGGTTTATGCCAGTCGATGCGCGCGCCTTCGGATTCGATCTGCTTGCAAAAAGTTGCCTGGTCATGGTCCTGCGGCACGGCCTTGATCTTGCCATCGAGATACTCAACCAGTTCTTTGCCGATCATGTCGGCGCCGATCGGGGTGAGCTTTTTGCGCAGCGACTCGGTCGTTTCGCCGTTATCGAGCTGAGCTCGACGGCAGGCGATGACCGGGCCATGATCCATGCCTTCATCCAGCGCCATGAGGCAGACGCCGGTTTCTTGGTCGCCTTCGAGAATGGTCGCCGTTAGCGGCGAGGCGCCGCGATGTTTGGGCAAAAGCGACGGATGGATGTTGACGAAACCGCGCGGCAAGGCCTCGAGCAAGCGCTTGGGGATCAAATTGCCGTAAGCGACCACGACCGCCAGCTCGGGCGCGATGGCGCCGATCTGGGCGATCGCTTCGTCTTTTAATTTTTCCGGCTGCAGCAGCGGCAGGCCCGCTTTTTCCGCCGCCATTTTTACCGGCGACGGCGTAATGATCTTTTTTCGTCCGGTCGGCCGGTCGGGCTGCGTCACGACGCCGACCATTTGAAAACGGGCGTTGTGCCGCAACGCCTCAAGCACCGGCACGGCAAACTCCGGCGTGCCGAAGAAAATTGTCCTAATCGGTTGAGCCATGAAAATTTATCGGACCACGCCCAGTTTCGTGATGTTCTTTGCCTTGTCGATGAAGAGGACGCCGTTTAGGTGGTCGCACTCGTGTTGAAAAATGGTGGCGGTAAAACCCTTGGCATTCATCTTGAACGGCTTGCCCTCGGGCGTCAGGCCTTTGACGGTCAGCGAATTGGCGCGGCGCACAAAACCCCAAGTGCCCGGCACGGACAAACAGCCTTCTTCCGAAGGATTGGTTGAGAGCGAACGTTTGACGATCACCGGATTGATGATCGCCATCGGCTCCTCGTTGGGCGGCGCGACGATGATGATCTGCTGGTCCAAACCGATCTGCGGCGCGGCCAAACCAACGCCCTTGGCGTCATACATCGTATGCACCATGTCTTTGACCAATTTCAAAAGCGCCGGGGTATTAAGATCTTCCGGTTTAAGCGGCTGAGCCTTGCCGCGCAACACTTTTTCGGGTTCTTTAACGATTTTGTAGATCATATTTTTCTTACTTCAGCGAAAAATCCCGTTGGCAAATATTGTACTAAATCATGGGGATTTTGGCCATGGGGGACCTTGATCGCCAAGGTCAACCGAAATTTTCCGCGGAATTTTTTCGGCCGGGACCAGGTTGGGGTTTGGCATTTGACCAACGGCAAATGGCTGTTTACGGTTGCGACGAAACCGGCAGTTTGCTTCCAAACCGTTTCCTCGTCGTCGCCGGCGCCGTAAACAATGACGAGCTCCCCGGACGGCGGGTAGCCGAAAGCGGCGCGCTCCTCAAGTTCTTTGGCAATGAAGCCGGACGGGTCGGCGAGCGCGGCGAGCGCCGGCGCGGCGCGATCAAAGGTTTGGATATGCAGCTGTCCGCCGGGCGCAAGATACGAAGCCAGCGTGCGCGCGACGCGGGCGGCGCTTTCCGTCGCCCAAATTCCCGATTTCATCTGGCCGGCGCCCATGAGCGCGTCAGCGACGAGATCGAACTGGAGATGCGTCGGCGGCAGCGAAGCAAAGACCGCGGTCGTGCCGACGACGATCTGCGCCGCGTCCAAATTCGTTTGCCATGAATCGCGGTCGACATGCGCGATCGCGCTCAGCGGGTGCCGTTTTTTTAGCGCCTCAAAAAGCGTTTTGCTCCCCGAACCGATCGCTTTAAGATCAAGCCCGTTGCACTTGGGGCAATTGTCCGGCAGGGGATAGAGCCGGTCGCACGACGGGCAAGACATCCGGTCTTGATGCACGATGAGCGCCGTGCCGCAGGCGCCGCAGTTGACCATGGCGCCGCAGTCGCGGCAAACATAGGCGGTGGAAACGCCGCGGCGGTTCAGAACGATCAACGCGCGTCCGCCGGCGCTCACCGTTTCGTCGATCGCCGTTTCCAGCGCGTCGCAAACCAGCACACGGGCCTTGGCCGCCCGGGCCGCGTCATGCAAATCGTGAATGATCGTTTCATGCGGCGCCGGCGCGTTGGCAAATTGCCAGCGGCCTTCCGAACCGTCCGGCGTCATCCCCAGCGGCGGCATTGGATCGATCGCCGTGAGCGCGGCTCCGGTCGCGGCCGCCAATTCCTCGGCGATGACGCGGGCGTCAAAGCGCGGATCTTGGTCTTCTTGCAAATGGCTCGATGAGCCGGCGTTCACAATGACAATGGCGCCAAGGTCGCTGAAAGGCAGAAAAGCGCCGATCTTCGTGCTGATGAATATTTTGGCGGTCTTCGCCGCCGCCGCACAGGCCAAGCTGTATTTGGCGCCGGTCGCAAGCGACGAGTGGCACACCGCCGCGTTGCCGAGCGCCTTGGCCCAGGCCGCGGTTTCATCGACCGTCGGAACAAGGATGAGGGTCTGCCGTTCGCCGGCGGACGCGACCGCGTCTTTAACGATCTTCAAAGTTTCAAGAGACGAATTGGCGAAAAAGAATTTCTTTTCCGCCGATCCACGCGCCGGCTTGGGAAAAACGGATGGCGGAACGAGAAAGCCGCCAACGATCGCCCGGCTCGGGATCGCGGGCAGCGCCGTGTAAACAAACCGCGGCAAGGTGCTGGCGAAAATGCGCGATAGCTTCGTCCAAAGATCGACAACATAATCCGGCAGCGGCGAAAGTCCGTTCGCGATCCCAAGGATCGCTTTAAGCGGTTTGCCATGCGTTGACGTTTCGGAAACCGCGAGCACCAAACCGCCGATCTTGCGCCCGGCGAAAGGTATGACAACAACAGACCCCCGCCGGACGGCGGGGGCTAAATTTTCAGGGATCATGTAGTCGTACGCTTCGCCGGCTTTAACCGGAAGGCGGACGGCGGGAACGATTTTAGCGATCACGAACGAGGAGTTAGGGGTTAGGAGTTAGGGGTTACCGTCGCTAATCCCTAATTCCCAATCGCTAATCCCTATTTCAAATGAAACTCCATCGTGCAGTAGCCGACCCCGAACGGCGCTTCGTAGCACAAAAGCTCCGGCGTGCAGTTGATGCGATCGAGAATGCCCATGAACATGCAAATTGAGCCGTAGCCGCAGGCATGGGCTTCCTCGACCAGCTCAGGGTTCATTTGCAGGATCGGCGAAGCGCTGCCGGCGGCCAAATTCGCGGTCATGAGCTCGTCGAATTCTTTTCCTTTGGGGGAAAATCCGTTGGGCGTGTCCGAGGACAGACGGTGCGACAGGTCGCCGGAACAAATGACCGCGACCTTGCGATTCACCGACATGACCGCTTCCTTGATCGTCTGGCCGAAAGCGAATTGCTGCTTGGCCGAATCCATGGTCGGCGAAAGCACGACCACCGAACTCTTGGAGCCGGGTCCGGGAATAAGGGTGAGCGGGACGCCGGCGCCGTAATCCAAATGGCTGTCGGAAACGGTGATGATCTTTTGGTCGGTCTTTCGCGTTTCATGCCGGATCCGCTCGATCAGCAACGGATCGCTGGAAAATTCGCGCGGCGGCGTAAAATCGCCGAACTCGAGAAAATGGGTGGCGTATTTTGGCGCATGATTCACGGTGAAGGTCTCGAGCATGACCGACAGGTGCGGCGAAATGACCAGGATCGTATCCGGGGCGGCCGCGGCGAGCGACATGGAAAGAATGCCGAAAGCCGCGCTGGTTTTTTCCAGCAAACGAGCATGCTCGCGGCCAATGGCCGGCAGCAGCAGCGGGGGGTGGGGGACAATGGCGGCGAATACCAACGACATAGATTAAATATGAAACATTAACTTTTAAACATTAAACGTTAACATTTTACATGTAACGTTTAATGTTTATCCTAATTTGACGCGATTTGCGTCACCGGCGGCTGTGAATCAAAGGTGTTGCCTAAAGGCGACAGATCAAGAATGCGCTGCGACACGGTAACGACATTCTCCCATTTCCAGCCTTGTTTTTCAAATTGATCGGCCGAAGCGACGGGCAGGCGTTCGCCGTTGTCAATGACGTAGATGGCCGGGCTCTCAGCCGTCTTGACCAGCTCCCCGTCCGCCAAATTTATTGGATCGCCAAGCTTGAAATTGGCGAGTTCGGCGACCGTCGAGCGCTTGACCTTGCGTCCCTTGAAATACATGCCCAGCAGTTCCGGACCGTAGAGCGGCCGCTTCACGCCATTTTGCACGAAATAGACGCCGTGGGTGGCCGGATCCATGAGCAGCGCGCCCAGCGGATAGGCGGCGGCCATCGTGATCGGCGTGCCTTCTTTGTAGGCGTTGATATCCGCCCAGTTGGCGTCGATGACCTCGTTGCGGTCAAAACCGATCTTCCGAAAAACCTCCATCGAGGCGATGCCGCGGCGGTTGTCGCCGTTCACCAGATAGATCGTGCCGCGCGGCGAACGAAGCAACGAAAAGTCGGGAAACTTGATCGGCGCGCCGGCCGAATACGCCAACAGGTCGTTGGCCGCCACTTTAACGACCTTGTTCGGGTCAAAGCGCGACATGAGCACGGCCGGCGAAGAAATAAGCCGCCGTTCGCCGAAACGGATGAGCCAAGTGCCGGGAATGGCCGGGCTGGCGGTCGCGAGCGTGCCGCTTGGATAGCGCCGGACGAAATATTTTTGCCAAACCATCCAAAAGTTAGCCTGGGCGTTCAAGTGCGGCGTGTAATTGTACAAACACGCGGTCGCTTGGGTGGCCGGCGTCACGGGGACGCCGTCGATCGCCGTCGGTTGGCCGGCCTTGCGCGCGCCGCCTTGGTCCATGAAATAGCGGAAACCCGCCGCCGCATATTCAACCTGGTTGGCAAAACCGCGATATTTGGCCAGCGCCGGATCGTCCATTGAGCACGAATCGCAAACGCCAAAACCAGTCGCCCAATCCAATTGCTTGGACGACGGGGTTGGATCGGTCATGAGCGATTGTTCGCGCTGCAAGAGCGCCAAAAGCAGGCGCGGACTGACGCGGTTCCTGACCGCCGCGTTATAGATGATGTCGCTCGCGCGGCGCGCGACGCCGTCGGTGTCGGTGGCGCGCAAAGCGGATAAACCGCTGCCCTGGGCTTCCAGGAAGACCTGAACGCCGTCCGCGTCAAACGACTGCGTTTCCGTCGCTTCCGCGTCGGAAATGACCAAGTTGGGATCAAAATTAGCCGCATGGGCAAAGCACGGCAAAAACAAACATGAGATCAAGAGCGTGACGGCGATCTTCTTCATGCGCCCATTATACCCCAACGGCGACCGGTTCGGGAGTGGTTTCTTTGATGACGAGTTTTTCGGCTTTCACGTCGATCTGGACGCGGGCGCCTTCTTTGATTTCGCCGGAGATGATTTTAAGCGAGAGGGGATCGAGAATGGCGGTTTGAATGACGCGCTTTAACGGACGCGCGCCAAAGTTGGGATCGTAACCTTGCTTGGCCAGCCACTTCTTGGCCTTGTCGGTGACGTTCACCGTGATGTGGCGCAACGCAATGCGCTTGGACATTTCCGAAAGCTGAATGTCGACGATCTGCACCAGGTCTTTTTCGGTCAGCGCATGGAAGATGATGATCTCGTCGATGCGGTTCAAGAGCTCGGGCTTCATGCGTTCTTTGAGCTCGTTGCGGATCTTCGACTCCATCGCTTTGTATTCGGAATCAACCGGCACGTCGGGCGTGCCAAAACCGAGTTCGCCGCGCGTGCCCATGTCGAGGATGCGGTCGGATCCCATGTTCGAGGTCATGATGATGATCGTGTTCTTGAAATTGACCTTGCGCCCCTTGGCGTCGGTCAGCATGCCGTCATCGAGGATCTGCAGCAAAATATTGAAGACCTCGGGATGGGCTTTTTCAATTTCATCGAAGAGCACGACCGAATACGGCTTGCGGCGGATGATCTCCGTCAATTGTCCGCCTTCGTCATAGCCGACGTAGCCCGGCGGCGAACCGATCATGCGGGCGGTGGTGTGCTTTTCGCCGTACTCGGACATGTCGAGGCGCACCAGCGCGTTCTCGTCGTTGAAGAGCGTGGCCGCGAGCGCGCGGGCCAGCTCGGTCTTGCCGACGCCGGTCGGACCCAGGAAGATGAACGAACCGATCGGCCGTTTTTCTTCGGACAATCCGGCGCGCGAACGGCGCACGGCGTTGGCGATCGATTCAATGGCGGCGCGCTGGCCGATGACGCGGCGGCTCAGCGACTCTTCCAGCTTGGAAAGCTTCAGGGCTTCGGTCTCGAGCATTTTCGTGACCGGGATGCCGGTCCAGCGCGAAACAACCGCGGCAATGTCCTCGTCGGTCACTTCTTCCTTGAGAATGCGGTGGCGGTCCTGCAGGTCGACGAGCTTGTGCTCGGCGGCGCGCTGTTTGCGTTCGGTTTCCGGAATCCGGCCGTAGCGAATTTCGGCGACCTTCTGCAGCTCGCCGGCGCGTTCGGCAATGTCGGCCTCTTGCTTAAAGGTCTCGATCTTCTTTTTGCTGTCGCGGATCTGGCCGATGATCTCTTTTTCCGTGCGCCAGCGCGCTTCGAGCCCGCTGTTCTTTTCATTGAGCTCGGAAAGTTCCTTTTCGATCGTTTTCAGGCGGTCTTTGGAATCCTTGTCTTCTTCTTTTTGCAAAGCGCGCTTTTCGATTTCCAGGCGGATGATGTTGCGGCGCAACTCGTCGAGCTCCGCCGGCATCGAATCAATTTCCATACGCAAGGCGGAAGCGGCTTCGTCGATGACGTCGATGGCCTTGTCCGGCAAAAAGCGGTCGGTGATGTAGCGGGCGGTCAGCTGTGACGCGGCGACGATCGCCGGGTCGGTGATGCGGACGCCGTGGTGCACTTCGTATTTGTCTTTGATGCCGCGGAGGATGGCGATCGTGTCCTCGGGCGACGGTTCGGTCACCATGACCGGCTGGAAGCGCCGCTCCAGCGCCTGATCCTTCTCAATGTGTTTTTGATATTCCTTGATGGTGGTGGCGCCGATCGTGTGCAATTCGCCGCGCGCCAAAGCCGGCTTCAGCAAATTGGAAGCGTCGATCGCGCCCTCGGCACCGCCGGCACCGACGATCGTATGCAGTTCGTCGATGAAGAGGATGATCTTGTCCGAAGAATCTTCGATCTCCTTGAGCACGGCCTTCAGGCGTTCCTCAAATTCGCCGCGGAACTTGGTGCCGGCAATGAGCGAGCCCAGGTCGAGCGAAATGATCTCCTTGTTTTTGAGCGACTCGGGGACGTCGCCGGCGATGATCCGCTGCGCCAAACCTTCGACGATGGCGGTTTTGCCGACGCCGGCCTCGCCGATCAACACCGGATTGTTCTTGGTGCGGCGGGCGAGCACCTGCATGACGCGGCGGATTTCCGCGTCGCGGCCGATCACCGGATCGAGCTTTTCGGCGCGCGCCTGCTTGGTCAAATTTTTGCTGTATTTTTCCAGGGCTTGGTATTTCGCTTCCGGCTCCGGCGAGTCGACGCGCTGCGAACCGCGGATTGAGGAGAGGACCTTGAGCGCCGACTCGTAGTCGACGCCGAAGCGGTTGAGCATTTCCGAAGCCGAAGAGGTAACGGCCAAAAGCGCCAGCAGCAAATGCTCGACGCTCACGTATTCGTCCTTCATGCGTTCGGCCTCGCGATCGGCCTGGTGCATGACCTTCATCATTTCCTGCGACAGGAAAATTTGCGCCATGCCGCCGGCGCTGGCCGCGTTCGGCAAACGGCGCAGCGTCAATTTGGCGCGATCCAGCAGGACCGGCACGTCAACGCCGATCTTCCGCAACACGGCGTCAACGACGCCTTCTTGCTCCAAAAGCGCGGTTAAAAGATGCAGCGGCTCCATTTGCGTATGGTTCAGGTCGATCACCATCCGCTGGCATTTTTGCAAGGCTTCTTGCGATTTATTCGTGAAATTATTGAAAGGAGTAGGGGGCATAGAAACAAAATTAGCACTCTTTATCCTAGAGTGCTAATGTACCATATTTAAAAAGTCGGTCAAGTGCGTCCAGCAAGCGTTTGCATGGCCATTTTAATATCGGCCAAGTCCGCTTCGATCTGCTGAATCTCTTCGCCAATGCTATCGACCGTCTCAACCACGCCCGGGGTAACTTCGCGGTTGCCCTGAGCCAAGTCGATCCGATGGAGACGTTCCAGAGCGCCGGCATGTTTTTTCATCAGCTCATCACCGTATTCGTGCAAAACGTGCATTGCCGCTTCGACCTTCAACTCAGGCGTTCCGTGCTCTAAAACAGCGACGTAGCCGGCAAAGGTCTTGATGCGTCCGGCATCATAATAGCTGACACCGGTTTTGGAACCGCCGCGCAGCTTGATCTTTTTAAGCGAATCAATTTCGGTGAGAACCGTCTGCGCCCGGATCGTTGCCGTATCGATCGCTTCCAGCTGCCCCTTGGTCAATACCGGCTCAACGCGTTCCGGTGCCGGAGTTGTCCGCCAAACGCGCGGCTTCTCTTTTTTTCCTTCTTCCGGTTCGGTCTCTTCTTGCGGGCGGCTTTCTCCGCGACCGAGCAATCTGTCTAATCCCCAAACCATAGTGATGAATATACGATTTAAGTTTTTTATCTTATCGCAATATCAAAAATTATTAAAGCGATATCGTTTAAACGGCAAGATCAATTAGCCGCCGCGAGCGACGAGATGAGGCGATTGAGTTCGGCAATTTCGCCGACGAGCGCCGTTTTGGCCGGACTGTTTTCCCAGGCCGGACCGGCGGCCAGCAGCTCTTCGGACTTGATGGCCGGACCGCGGCCGTGCATGCGTTCGTTCAGTTCCGTGGACATGCGCTTTTCTTCGGATTCGATCAAGGCCTTGGCTTTTTCGCGTTCGCTGACCAACACTGTCCGCACCTCGTCATCCGTGCCCTTGCCGGCCTTCATGTCGGCGAGCGCTTTATATTCAAGGAGCATTTCCGGAGCAAGCGCTTGCGGCGCGTCAAAACCTTGAAAAGCAGCGCCGGGAAGGCGCGGCTTGGGCGCAGCGGCGCTGTATTTATCGATGCGCCGTTGCAAAAGTTCCTGCGCCCTTTCATAAGCAACGTGCCGCGTCCTCTCACACTCGGCCTGAACCTCAAGATTGGAATCGATGATGGTGGCTGCGGGCAATTCGGCATTCGTCGGCGTATCGCGATGAGATTCTCGATTCATGTAATTTACTCGCTAAGAATCAATTGTAGTCATCAAAAATACCATAAATTAGCCTTTTTGTCAATATTTTGGCATAATAAACGCCATGAACATCCTAGGCGTAAAAATTGATGTCGTG
>JAHFIF010000125.1 GCA_023246535.1 bacterium | reverse complement strand
CCTCCCACGTCTATTATCAGGAGGGCTTGGCCAAAGATGCGCCGCAGATCGACGTCCCGGAAGACTCGACCATGGTCACGGCGCACACCGTCGTTATCACCAAGTTCCGTCCAGCCACCGTCTATAAATTCCATGTTGAATCATCCGATCCGTCCGGCAATCAGGCTAAATCAAATGATTTCCTCATTCTGACGCCGCAGCAAAAGGCCAGCGTTCTCGATGTTATTATCGGCAACTTTGAGCAGGTCTTCGGCTGGACGAAGAAAATTGGTGGATAGACCGAGGGATTAGGACGAAATTAAAAAACCATTCCGCTAGACGGAATGGTTTTTTGGACTTTAATCTCTAACCCCTACGTCAACCGGTCCGCCACCGCCGAGGCGGCGCAGGACTGCGGCTTGATGTGGACGGCAAAGCCGTTGCCGCGGACGTAGCCGGTGATCTCTTGAATGAGCGCGCGTGTCGGCCCTTGTTCGCCAATGTCGACGTGAATCTCGATGTTGTGGCTTTCGACCTCCCGTTTGGCCAGTTCTTCGACGATCGATTTGGCAACGGAAATGGAGAAGATCGCTTCTTGCCAAATGCGTTCGCGCAGCGTCGCATAGCGCGGTTTTTGCATTTCCGACCAGTAGTATTTCGCTCCCGCGCCGTGCCGGTGCAAAACAATGGCGGTAATAAAATGGGTCGTGGTGTTCATTTCCGAATCCGACCCGACCATGAGCGAATATCCCTTGCCCGCGTCAACGGCGACAAAATCAACGATCCCGTCGATCATCTGGTCGAAGGTCTGGTCGCCGTAGGTTGGGGAATGAAAGGTCATCATAATAAATCCTTACCATTTTTGTACGAAAAAATCAAGATAAACGCCACAATATAAAACGACCATCGTTTTTGCGATGGTCGTTTTATTATCGGGCTGGTGGGGGTCGAACCCACGGCCTCCTGTTCCCAAAACAGGCGCGATACCACTTCGCTACAGCCCGATGCGAGGATGGAAAGCGCGAAAAGTCCGCGCCATCAAATCGCCGCAGCGATTTGCCTTTTGTCGACGACTGATATTGGTCGAATCGGATTCGAACCAATATCAGACGGCGGCAAAGGTAATTGTGAAACAATTTGATGGCACGGATTTTTCGCGCTTTCTCCGAGCGAGGCCCTGTATCGCCGCAGCGATACAGCCCGGCCGTCGCGAATGGCGGATTGCCGCCCGCCGCGCCCGATCAAAGCCCAATCACCATACCATTTCCGATCGAATTAATCAACCCTGTATGATATAATGTCTTCTTATGACCAAAGCGCGCGTCGATCGCAACACCGCCATCGCTTTAGCCCTACTGCCGGGGATCATAGTGTTTATTTTTGAATATATTTTTTCCGTCCTCGGGTTCAGGGAAGGTTTGTTCGCGCAATTCGATATCATTTTGCACATCCTGGGCGGGGCGTCGGTTGCTTGGGCGGCATGGGTGTATGTCGGCTACGCACAAGCGGTTAAAAAGCTGCCGCCGCTACCATTTTGGCTTGGCGTCATTTTTGCCGTCGGCGCGGCTGCCATCGTTGGTGTGCTATGGGAACACTATCAATTCCTGCACGATACATTTTTGCATACCGACGAACAACAACTCGAGTTCGGCATTGCGGACACGATGAAAGATTTGGCCGATGACCTGATCGGCGGCCTGTTGCTTTCGGTTTTGGTCGGCGGAAGGATGTCGAAAAAATAGCCTTAAAAGCCGTATAAAAACAACCACCAGTAAAGGTGGTTGTTTTGGTGCCGAGGGCGAGAGTCGAACTCGCCACGCCAGCCTCTTCAGGGCTGCGCTCTACCGCTGAGCTACCTCGGCAAGATGAAAATAGTATCAATTATTGTCGGGGTTGGCAAGCCCCGGGAAAGAAAAGAACCCAGGGCGGCTGCCATGGGTTCGGGGTGGTTTTTGCCTCAGTTTACCGTTTGCGTGGCGGCCAAACGCACCTTTCGCGCTCGGTCGCTGCGGCCGCGTTCTTTGGCGGCGCGGATCCCGGCGGCCACTTCCTCGAGAAAGTGCAAGAGTCCGGTTTCGTTCTTAAGTTCGCCGTTCATTCGGCGGTAGACGGCGACGACTTCGGACGAAGCTTGGGCCGGGTCGCCGTTCGTCCGGACGATCTTGGCGGCGGCGCGGAAGAGGGTATCGGCCAGCGGGGAACGGCGTTTTTTGCGCTTGTCGACAACCAGTATCTTTTGGCGGTGTTTCATGCGGCCCTTCTATGTCTGAAGAAGTTTGACCTCGTGCGTGGCCATGTCGATCACAACCGACGTGCCGAAGGCGATGAATTCGTCCAGATTCGGCGTTTCCGGGCGTTCCGCCTCGGTCGTGAAATAGAAGTGGAGGAACGGCTTAATGAAAGCGGCCGACGTAATGACGATGATCGCCTTGCGCGGCTTCCTCAGGTCGGGTTTGCCGTCGACGCTCTCCGTGCCGCGGCGGCGGTCGTTCTTGATGATCGCCATGAGCGCCGCGAAATTCTCGGGTTCGGGAATGTCGAGCGTCATCGGTCGGCGGATTTGGTCCGGCTCAAAGGTGGCGGTCGGTCCGTAGCCGGTCATGATGCTGCAAAGCGTCGGTCGGGCAAAACCGTCGAGCGCGACCAAGAAAAAGACCTCGGTCATGTCGCTGGCCGTCGCGCCAACGATGCGCAACCCCATGTTCTGGGTTCGTCGGTCGGGCCTTTCGGTATTGCCTTCGACGACCAGTGCCAAAAACGGTCCGGCGCTTTCTTTAATTGTTTCCATGGTATCCTCCCGGTCAAAGAACAAGCGTTATGACCAGCGGTAATTTAGCCGATTGCCGCCTTTTTGTCAAAATAAAAACGCCTTATCCGCGGTGGCGAATAAGGCGTCAAGATTCGATCGCGAAAAAGGGCGGGGCTTGAATGATATCGATGCTTTGCTTTTTGGTGTCGATGATGAGGCCCTGGTAGCGGGCGATTGAGCCGTTTCGGCGGTCGGCGTATGGTCCGTTTTGGCGGATCAATTCGTCAACGATGG
>JAHFIF010000124.1 GCA_023246535.1 bacterium | reverse complement strand
CGCGCAGTACAGCCAGAACCAGAACAACTACGACAACAAGTGGAAGAAGTTCAAGGAGACCGCCCAGGTCAAGAACGAGTACGCCAACGACATGAAGGGACTCTGGCAGAACGCGATCAGCGGCCGATACGGCGCGGACGGCTCCAAGGCCATGTTCCAGTTCATCAAGGAACACAATCCGACGCTCGATTCCGCGATCTATACGCGGCTCATGTCGATGATCGAGGCGGGCCGCAATTCGTTCGAAGCCGAACAGAAGCAGCTCCTCGACATCAAGAATACCTACAAGGACTTGCTCGGATCGACGCGCGGCCTGTTCTACAACTGGGCCCTCGGTTTCCCGCGTTGCGACCTGACGAAGTACGACATCGTCACCTCGGCCGCGACCGGCGAAGCCTTCAAGACCAAGCAGGCCGACGAGGTCGACATCTTCGGCAAGAAGCAGTAGCTCCTTCCAGGCATCTCATTTCGCCACCCGCGCTTCGCGCACGGGTGGCGTTTTTAATTAAACGGAAAATTTGGTAAAATAAACGACTATGAAACCAACCAAAGAAAAACGTTCGTCGCAAAAACTTTTAACCGCTTTGCTCGCCTCGCTGCTCATCGCCGGCGCCATCCTGCTGGCGGTCGGGTTTATATTTATCGTCACGCAATCGATCAAGCCGTTACCGGTTAAAAACGGCGTGGCCTGCACGCAGGAGGCGAAGATCTGTCCGGATGGCAGCGCTGTCGGGCGAACGGGCGCCGCCTGCCAATTTGCCGCTTGCCCGGCCGTCGGCGCGGAAACTTCGGCTTGGAAAACCCTGGTTGACGAAGCGGCCGGCGCTTCGTTGCAATATCCGAGCGACCTGGGAACGAAATACATTTTTGTCCAAGCTTGGCCGCCCGAAGTTTACTTCTCCGAGAGCGCGTGGTACTGCCCGCAGCCGGTTCGGCTGATCAACGGAAAAGCTTATTGCGTTTCCGAAAGCGCGGACGGCACGGCCGGGACGGTCTACACCCGTTACCGCTATTCGTTGCCCGACCCGGGGCGCAACAAGACGGCGACCATTGAATTCACCCTCGGCAGCCAAGAGTGCGGAAATTTCGATGAACCAAAAATGTCCGAATGCAAAAACGAGCGCGCGTCTTTTGACGTGAACGCGCTCGCCGACAAGATCATGGCCACGGTCGAGCCGTTGGCCAAAATAGAAACCAATGCGACTGCGCCGGCGCCTTATGACGCCAAACGCTACACGGTCGCGGAAACTTCCGACACCTCGTGCGGCGGCGACGCCGATTGCGTTACCCCGCCGCGCTACCAAATGATGTCCAGCTGCCCGTACTCGTCGCGCTGCCTGAATAACAAATGCGCCGTCGTTTGTCCGCAACCGGTCACGGTGCAAATCCAGGAGTAGGCGCGGCGTTTTATTTATTCGACCTTCAAAATTTTATAAACAATCGTTTTCCCGTTAATGGCGGCCGAGACCGTGTCGCCGGCTAAGTGGTTGACGAGCGCGGCGCCGACAGGGGAGTGGTAAGAAATTTTTCCGCTCAAAGGATCAGCCTGCTGCGTGCCGACCAGCGTCATGGTTTTTTGTTTGCCGTTCACTTCCACGGTCACGATCGAGCCGACAGCGATGAAGCCGCCGGCGTTGCCGCCGATCTTGAGCGGCTTGACGCGCTTCAATTGCTCTTTGATCTCGAACATCCGTTTATCCATGCCCATGACCTTTCCTTTGGCGACCGAATAAGCGAAATTTTCGGAAAGGTCGCCCATTTCGCGCGTGCGCTGCAGTTCGGAAACGGCCGCCGGCCGCGCGGCAATGATTCGTTCCAGCTCTTTTTTCAGGCCTTCGATCGCTTCCGGCGTCAGATATTCGTCCGCCGTCGGCAAGTCGCGTTTCCATTCGCCGCGTCTTTTTGGTATTTGCATAAGGATGAGTTGGTGTTTGTGCTATACTTATAACATTAATTTACGCATCCAGCCATGTTTGGAAGAATCAAAGAATTTTACGGGCGCCACGGCCGTTGGCTGCTTGCCGGAACCGTCTTTTTGTTATCGTTTGTCCTTTACGCGAGTACCGCCGCGCACACGTTCTTTACGAATGATAATCCGGAATTCATTACCGCCGCCGCGACCGCCGGCATTCCGCATCCGTCCGGGTATCCGCTTTATGTGGTGGCGACCTGGCTTTTTGCCAAACTCCCGCTCGGGAGCATTGCTTACCGTTTGAATTTATTTTCCGCCCTCTGCGCCGCCGCCAGCTTGGCCGCGGGATATTTTATTCTGCTGCGCGTTGCCCGCGCCATCGATCGCGAACGCCGCTTGCCCGACCATGTCGCCGCCGCGCTTATTTTGCCCTTTGCCGCCACCGGCATCTTTTGGTTTCAGGCGATCGTCGCCAAAACCTATCCGCTGAATCTGTTGTTGACGCTTTCGGCCGCGCTCCTGGCCGTGCGCTTCCGCGAAGAACGCCGCCGCCGCGATCTGTATTTGTTTGCGCTCTTGGCCGGCCTCGGGATTGCTAACCATCCGATGTTTGCCCTGACCTTGCCGTTTTTGGCGGTTTTGCTGCTGGTAAAAAATGCCTGGAACAAGAAAAGGGTCGCCTTATGTTTGGGCTTATTCGTCCTCGGCCTGGCGCCTTATGCCTACATTCCCATCCGCTCGGCGGCGCACCCGCTGCTCGACTGGGCCAAGGTCGTCGATTGGTCCTCGTTCTGGAAATTCATTTCGCGCGCCCAATATAATGATCTTGGCGTGAGCGCTGGCGTGCGGGATAAATTCCTGTTCCTCGCCTTTTTCGCCAGCGGCGTTTGGGCGCAGTTCGGTTTGCTGGTCGTTCTTTTGCCGCTCGGGTTCATTGCCGCCTGGAAACGCGCCAAACTGTGGTGCTATGTCTTGTCCGCGCTTCTCGTTTCCAACGTCTTCGCGATCATCGCCCTGCGCAATTCCGGATTCAATTACGCCAACGGCGCTTTCAACGAACCGTACTTTTTGCCGTCGTATCTCGCCATCTACATTTTTTGCGCCGTCGGCCTCTG
>JAHFIF010000123.1 GCA_023246535.1 bacterium | reverse complement strand
AACTGTGCGACGCCGTTTACGACGCTTTTAAAAAAGCCAAGAAAAAAATGCCGATGGCGCTCGCCGAACCGGCGACGCGCATCACCTTTTTGGGCCAGCCGAACGTCGGCAAATCATCGATCATCAACGCCCTCTTGGGCGAAGAGCGCGTCGTTGTTTCCGAATATGCCGGCACCACCCGCGAGCCGGTCGACACTTTCGTGCTGTTCGACAAACACCCGTTCCTCCTCGTCGATACCGTCGGCATCCAGCGGAAGGCCAAGCACTCGCTGGAAGCGATGGGCGTCAAGCGGACGCTCGAAGCGATCAAAATTTCCGACGTCATCATGATGGTCTTGGACGCGTCCAAACCGCCGACCGCCCAGGACAAACGGCTGGTGGGCGAAATTCTGACCTCCGGCAAAGGCGCCGCCATCATCATCAACAAGTGGGACCTGATCAACGACAAAGAGACCGATACCATGAAAGAATACAAGGAGATGACCAAGGCCGTCTTCCCCTTCTTCCCGTGGGCGCCGATCATTTTCGTTTCGGCCAAAACCGGCGAACGCATTCCCTACCTGTTCGAACGCGCCCTGAAAATAATGGAAGAACGCCGCAAGGAAATCCCCTTCGACGAGCTGGAAAAATTCATCAAGAACATCCAAACAACCCGCACCAAGGGCATGGGCGTCGCCCACCCCAAGACCTACCGCTTCGAGCAGGTCGGCACCGAACCGCCGGAATTCCTCCTGGTCGCCAAGGGCAAGCTGTCCATTCCCGACTCTTACACCAACTATCTGGAAAAACGCGTGCGCGAGCGCTACGGCTTTGCCGGCACCCCGGTGCGCATGATGACCAAGAAAGTTTAATTAACTATAGGTCCCATAGGCCCAATATGTCCTATCTTGTCGTCGGCTTAGGCAATCCGGGCAAGGAGTACGAGCGGTCACGGCACAATCTCGGTTTTTTTATCGTTGATGAAATGGTCGTCCGCTACGGCGCCGCCGTTTCAAATACCAAGCTTCATGCCAAACTTTGGACGGCGAAGATCGCCGGCGCCACCGTCCACCTCGCCGAGCCGCAGACCTTCATGAATTTATCGGGCCACGCCGTCGCCCCGCTCGGTCGCGCCAAAAAGATCGCTCCCGATCATTTGATCGTCGTTCATGACGACCTGGACCTGCCGCTCGGCACGATCCGCGTTTCGCGCAACGCTTCGGCCGGCGGCCACAACGGCGTGCAATCGGTGATCGAGGCGCTCGGCAGCAAAGATTTCATCCGCGTCCGCGTCGGCATCGGACGGCCGGCCAACGACCAGCCGATCGAGGACTACGTGCTGGCGCGTTTTTCCGTTGACGAAAAAAAGCAGCTTCCCGAAATAATCGATAAATCAATTGTCGAGATCGAAAAACTATTTTCGAAATAACCAAAATCGCCAAAGCCGATGCGGCGTATCCGCCCGCGCTACTCAACCTCTCGGACGCGCCCGAGTTTTTTTATGCCCGCGGCAACCTTGACTGTCTCGCGCGCCCGGCGGTCGCGATCGTCGGCACGCGCAAAACGTCCGAACACGGCCTGGCCGCCGCGCGCTCGTTCGCCCGCGCCATTGCCGACGCCGGCGTCGGCATCGTTTCCGGCCTGGCTTACGGGATTGACGCCGCGGCGCACCGCGGCGCCTTGGACGCCAAAGGCGAAACGATCGCCGTCGTCGGCTCGGGGATCGACGACGCCGCGCTCTACCCGCGCGCCAATCTGCGCTTGGGACAAGAGATCCTCGGCAGCGGCGGAGCGATCATTTCCGAGAACCCGGCCGGCACGCAGCCGCAAACATGGGATTTCGTCAAACGCAACCGCCTGATCGCGGCGCTCAGCCGCGCCACCGTCGTCGTGGAGGCGCCGATCAAAAGCGGGGCGCTCATCACCGCCAAATATGCGCTGGAGCTCGGCCGCGAGGTCTACGCCGTGCCCGGCGACGCCTTGCGGGAAAACACCAAGGGTTCGAACGGCCTGATCGCCGCCGGCGCCGCGGCGCTCATTGACCCGCAAGAACTGATTGAAGCGATCTTCCCCGCCAAAAAAGCGCGCCGCGGAAGCCCGAAGCCGACCAAGCCGCACAACCCGGAAGAAGCCTTGATCGTCCGCGCCCTGACCGCCGGCGCCAAGCATGTGGATGAATTGGTCGCCGAAACCAAATTATCCCCTGAAACCGCGCAAGCCGCGCTCGTGGCGCTGGAATTGCGCGGGGTTATCGCCGCTTTGGGCAATATGCGGTACGCATTGGCGTAAGAACCAAGAACCCCATTGCGGATCGTGTCGCAATGGGGTTCTTGGTTCTTATCTTTTACCTTTGTTACATTCTCTGGTACCCTTGACAAAGGTCGCTATATAATATAGAAGTTGGTTCCATAACCCAACCACCATGCCCAAAGCCAAAACCTCAAATAAATTGGTCATCGTCGAGTCCCCCACCAAAGCCAAAACCATTGGCGCTTTTTTGGGCAAAGGCTTTACCGTCAAATCATCCTTCGGCCACGTGCGCGACCTGCCCAAGGGCAAGATGGGCGTTGACATGGAGCACGACTTCGCGCCCAGCTACGTCATTCCGACCAAAGCCCGCAAAACCGTGACCGAACTCAAGAAGCTGGCGGCCAAATCCGACACCATCTACTTCGCCACCGACGCGGACCGCGAGGGCGAAGCCATCTCCTGGCACCTGGCCGAAGTTTTGGGCGAAGACCCGGAAAAGCTCAAGCGCATCACCTTTCATGAAATCACCGAACCGGCCATCCTCCACGCGATCGATAACCCGCGCAAGCTCGACTTGCGCCTCGTTGACGCGCAGCAAGCGCGCCGCATCCTCGACCGCCTGGTCGGCTACGAGCTCTCGCCGCTCCTGTGGAAAAAAGTCCTGCGCGGCCTGTCCGCCGGCCGCGTCCAATCGGTCGCCGTCCGCCTCATCGTCGAGCGCGAGCGCGAAGTGCTGGCGTTCAAGCCGCAAGAATACTGGACCGTTGAATCGCTTTTCGAAAAAACAAATTCCGCCGTTTTCCCCGG
>JAHFIF010000037.1:9115-9754 GCA_023246535.1 bacterium | reverse complement strand
GAGGTTATTTGATGCTTTGAAGATATTTTTTGAAATCTTTTCCGATTGCCGGGTGTCGGAGTCCGAAAGCGACCTGGGCTTCCAAAAGTCCGAGTTTGGTGCCGCAGTCGTAGCGCGTTGCTTCTATTATACATCCATACATCGATCGGAAGCGAAGGAATTCGATAAAGGCGTCGGCCAAACGGATCTCGCCGTCCTTGGACGGCTTGGCCCGCTCCAGCATGTTAAAAATTTCCGGGGTGATGATGTAGCGGCCGGCGGCGGCCAGGTCGGACGGGGCTTTGCTCGGCTCGGGTTTTTCCACGAAGCCGGTGACCTCGACCGCCTGTCCCTCGGCCGGTTTGACCGCCACGACGCCGTAACCGGAAATGTCTTTTTTGGGCACGCGGAAAAGGCCGACCACCGGATCTTGATAGCGGTCGTAAACCTCCATGAGTTGCTTCACCGAAGTCTTTTTTGAATCCATGATGTCGTCGCCGTACATGATGAGGCACGGTTCGTCGCCGATGATGTGCCGGGCCGAAAGGATGGCGTCGCCGTCGCCTTTGGGCGAGCGCTGGCGCACATAAGTGAAAGTGGCCATGTCGGAAATGTCCAAGATTTCGCCCAGCTCTTTTTTCTTGCCCTTCTTGCGCAGGC
>JAHFIF010000037.1:0-9105 GCA_023246535.1 bacterium | reverse complement strand
TTTCCGACCGAGGTGACAAAGGTGATCTCTTCAATGCCGGAAGCAACGGCTTCTTCAACGATGTATTGGATGACCGGCTTGTCGATCAAGGTCAGCATTTCTTTCGGCTGAGCCTTGGTGGCGGGCAAAAAACGCGTTCCCAAACCGGCGACGGGGATGATAGCTTTGCGTATTTTCATAGTGTTCGCATTATATCACGATTAATAAAGTCGGCGACCGCCGGCGGGCCGGCAATATCTTGACAGATTGCGCGATTTTTGGCATATTCACGCGTTGGATGTAAAAGCGAACTTTAACAACAAAACAGGAGAAAACGATGAAAAAGATCCTGGTTACCGGCGGCCCGGTGCATGCGCATTTGGATGCCGTGAAGATCTTGACCAACCGTTTCAAGGGCGGCTTGATGTGCGAATTGGTCCGACAGCTGCTCGGCTACGACGTCGAGGTCGTTTATCTGTGCGCGCCGAAAGTCGGCGCGCAGGTGCCGGCGCCGCATGAACGGCTCACGGTGCTGACGCACGGCGGCTTTGACGACTACCGCCGTCAGGTCTTGGCCTTGGCGCCGGAAACGGACGGCGTGGTGCTCGGCGCGGCGGTCGCCAATTTGATCCCGGCTAATCCGATCGTCGGAAAATTTCCGAGCCATAACTACCAGCCGGGCGACATCATCCCGATCAACTTCAAGATCGCGCCGCGCGTGATCGATGAGGTTAAGGCGGCGGCGCCCAAGACGCAGCTCTTCGGCTGCAAACTGTTGTCCGACGTTAGTCGGGAAGAATTGATCAGCGCGGCCTATGGCGTGTTGCTCGAATCCCGGGCCATGACCGTCTTTGCCAACGATGCCAAAGATCTGCAACAGAAGTTTGCCGTGACCAAAGAGCGCGGCGTCCACCCCATGAATGTCGAAGGGCAGGCGGCGTGGATCTGGCGGTCACTGAACGACGTCTACTATTCGACGGTTTTCGTCGACGGCCCAGCGTCAACGGATGAGGCGGTCGACAAATTGCGCGCGACGCTCGCTCGTTACGCAGACCATTTTGCGGCCAACGAGGCTGGTCTGGTCTTCGGGACGGTGGCGGTGCGTTGCGGCAACGGATTCGTGACAACCGGGCGGGGTAAGCGCGAGCTTGATTCGATCGTCCATGTGACTCATGTCGACCATGAAAAGAAACTGGTCAAAGTGGCGGGCGGCGTCAAAGCGTCATTGAACGCGCCGTTGCTTTCACAGATGTTTTATAATCCCGCAGTTGACGTCGTTGTCCATTATCACGAACAGGTTCCTGAATTGACGACGTACGAGTATGCGCCGCCCGGGACGGTTCGAGATTCTCGGCGCCTTAACGGCAACTCGTTCAATATTCGCGAGCATGGCTGTATTCTGCTTTTCGATCAAGACGGTAAGCATTTGTGGCATCGCGAAGGGAGGCGGTTATGAAGAACGAGTACCCGGACCATAAAACATATCGCGCGCTCTACTTGCGTTATTTGCTCGGCCGAAACGACGGCGAGCTGATCAGTTTGCTTCAACTGAAACCGGGCGACCGCCTGCTCGATCTCTGTTGCGGCGAAGGGCAAATGACCTTGCGGGCGCTCGCGCTCGGCGCCGGCGAAGCGGTCGCGGTTGACGCCGAACCGGCGATGATCGGCCCGGAGCTGCAAGCCTTGCCCAATGTTCGGATCCTGACCCTGCCGGTGCGCGAGGCGCTTTTGCAGGAAGTCGTAAAGCGCCGGTATTATGACGCGGCCGTTTGCCGCCAAGCGGTCAACTACTGGCTGGACGAAGACACCGCCTTGCTCGCGGCGGATGCGCTGGAGCCGGGCAGGATCTTCGCCTTCAATACGTTCAATGAGCGGCCGTCGGAAACGCCGACCGTCCGCCAGTACAAGCTGGACGACCACGACTTTGTGGAAACCAGCTGGCTCGTCGGCGATACCGTCCATCATCTGCAGGTCAGGGACGGCCTGCCGCCGCACTATACGACCTTTCGTTGGCTGTCGCCGGAGCGGCTGCACGCGCTGCTCGATCCGTACTTTACGGTGGTTGAGGAGCGACGCGGCAAAACCAGCCTCTACCAGTGCTGGAAGAAATGAAACGCGACGGCCCGATCTCCTCTGATCGGGCCGTTTTTTAAAAAAGAAAAACGCGCTCGCGGAGAGCGCGTCGGGGCGGCGTCTAGAAGTTGATGGTGCGAATGCTGGTCGTTGCGGCGGCGGCGCCGGCGGAGGCGGCGGCGGGGGCGGTGGCCGTGATCGGTTGCGCCGCGCCGCTGCACTGCTGCTTGTTGACGCCGTTGGCGTCGATCTTGCAGCTCGGCGAAACGGTCACGGTGACGGTCACGGTCGATTTGCGGCTGTCGGCGGCGGCGCGGTGATGGGGAAAGAGCGAGACGCAGACGAACATTGTGCCAAAGGCGAGGGAACGCCTGATTTTCGCAGTGTTCATTTTTTATCTCCTAAGCGAATTGTTGAAAGAATTTCCTTTAGTATAGGGGATTTTTTTCAAAAAGTCAAGCCTGGCAACCCTTGAATTTTCTCTGACGCGGCGGTAGACTTGGCGCGGAGGTGAAACATGAAGATCGCTCGCATGCTGGCCGCGTCCTTGGCCAAGGCCTGGTCGGTCGTCGCCTTTTTCTTCAGGTCGTTCTTTCCATTCGGTTGCGGGCACTGGGGTCGACGGTTCAATTCGGTTGATCTCGGACTCCGGACGCTTTATTTGAACAAGGAGGCCAAACGGCGGCGGGCGCGCTGCCGTAAGTGCACGCTCGCGCATCTCGCGGCCGCCTCGACCATCTGCGCCGGTTGTCGCGGGTCGATCGTTCCCGGCGACTTGGTCTATTTCAAGTCGTTCTCCGTCTCTGCCGTTTTTCCGGTCGAGAAGGGGCCGGTGTTAATTTGCGACACCTGCCGCGGCAATGAGCATTTGGCCGGACGCTGGTCCGAACACGGCCTGGTCCGCCCCAAGGAGTGTTCGCGCGTGAGCGGCACGCCGCCGCCGGTCGCCGCCCATGCCTGAGAAATTCGCATTCGTTCCATCGACTCGCTGCCGCCGGCCGCGAGTTTTTGTTTATAAAAAAGAGCGCCTCCCGAAAGAGGCGCCGGTTCGGACTTGCGGCGAGGCGCTGGCGGTCTCAGGCCATGAAATGTCTGGCGACCTGAATGAGGCACAGCACAAAGCCGACAAAGGCGATGGCCCCGCCCGCGAACAGCGCGATCGTAGCTCGTTCGGAGCGGTTTTTGTATTGTTCGCCGGCTTCGTCTTCGTCTGCGCCGCCCATGGCATGCTTCAATCCGGCGACGGTGACGACGATTCCGGCGATGAGCAGGATGATGCCAATGATCGTCATGAACATTGTCTTTCCCGTGCCGGCTTAACGCGCTGCGAGCCGGGCGATGAAGATGACTACGCCGATGAGCGCGGTGAGTCCGCCAAAGGCCATGAAGCCCATGGCGATCAGATGGGACTTGCCTCTTTTCCCGAGTTGCAGCGGCGCGGCCTTGCCTTTCCCGAACGGGGCGAAGGAGTTGGGGAAGGAGGGGGATTCCATTGCTTCGCCGAGGTGTTGGCCGATGTTCTTGGCAAACCGGGCGCCATTTACGAGGATGCTCACGAACGCGAGGAAGACAATGACGAATCCGGCGATCAAGAGGGATACGGGCAGGGTCATGGACATGGGGCTTCTCCTTTTTTGAAACAGCGAGTTGGCACATTGGTCATGCGGCTAACCGAATGGATAGCGTACCGGGCGTGAGTGGCTCATGCCCAAGACGCTATCCGCCACGGTAAAGAACAACGGAAAACATTATCACACGCTTTAAAAATGTCAATATTGCTTCGAGGCTCAGTCTCGACCTCTGGAAATAAAAGAGCGCCTCTCTGGGAGAGGCGCCGTTGGTGCTCGGTCGGCTATGGTTTATGGGTGGACCATTTTGGCGATCGTGATGATGCCCATGATGATGCCGACTATGCTGATTGTTCCGCCGAGGATGATCATGACCATGGCGGCCTGGCTGCGCGGGGTATGCTTTTCATCCGCCTTGTCGCTGCTTGCATGCTTGTCGGTGAGGCCAAGGACGAACCCGGCGAGCGTCAGAAGAATTCCGATAATACTGAAACAAAGTGCGAACATTTCTGCCTCCTGAAAGTATGGTGAGTTCAGAACAACGAATAATAATAACACATTTAAGCGAAAAAGTCAAGGCCGTTAACGCAAAAAGCGGTCCGATGGGCATCGGACCGCTTTTTGCCATATGCCGATTAATTTCTCCTTCGTCCGGTGAAACGAAGCAAATTCAGGAAGATGTTGATGAAGTCGAGGTAGAGCATGAGCGCGCCGAAGATCGCCTGTTTGGCGCGCGATTCGTCGTCTGTCGCCATCATGCCCATGGCTTTGATCTTTTGCATGTCGTAGGCGGTGAGCGCGGTAAAGATAATGACGGCAATGGCCGAGACTGCGATGTCGAGCCCGTTATTGCCCAAAAAGATGTTGACGATGCCGGCCAGGATGATGCCGACGAGCCCCATCATGAGGATCGAGCCAAGTCGCGAGAGGTCGCGTTTGGTCGCATAGCCGTAGACGGCGGTGGCGCCGAACATGCCGGCGGCGATCATAAATGTCGAAGCCAGCGAAGCGTCGGCATAGAGCAAGACGATGACCGAAAGGGTCAGGCCGTTCACGAAACTGTAGAGCAAGAACAGGAGCGTTGCCGTGCCGGCCGAGATGCGCCGAATGGCCCAAGTCAGGCCCAAGACCAGCGCCAGTTCGACGATGACGAGCCCGAAGAAGGCGGCCTGGTTTCCGAGCACGACGCGGGTCACGGCGGGGGTGGCGGCCGTAAAGTAGGCGGTCAGCGCCGAGATAACGAGGCCGGCGCACATCCAGCCAAAGACCTTGTGAAGCAACGAATCGGTCGTATTTTCCGCGGTAGTAGCGATGTTTTGGTACATAGTATTGAAATTAAATCACGCTTTTGTTATTCTTGTCGAGCGGCGTTCGCGCGGCAAAAAATGAATGCAGGGCGGTGAGGTGGCTGAGTGGCCGAAGGCGCCTGACTCGAAATCAGGTGTACCTGTAAGGGTACCGTGAGTTCAAATCTCACCCTCACCGCTTTGCGTTCAACAAATAAAAATGCCCCGATGTTCTCGGAGCATTTTTATTTTCCCGGTTTGTACTGGTTCTTCATCGGGCCGAGCAGTTTGTCCCGCTGCCCTTCCAATTTTTTGACTTCCGCCGCCGCGGCGTTGGCGATCTTTTTGCGGGCGGCAAATTCCATGAACATGGCGGCGGTGTTCGAGGGGAGTCCGAAAGCGGAGATGGCGCCGGAAATGAGCGTCACGGTCAGGGCCATTTTTTCGTGCTCCTTGCTCGTCATCCCGATGTTGGCGTATTTGATCCCGAGGTAGCGCATCGTTGAGTAGATCGGGGTGATGATGATCCCGACGTCGAAGCCGAAGAAATCGCAGATCAGATCGACGATATCCACCATTGCCGCCACCAGGGTCAGGCAGAAATAGGTCATGAAATAATCGGCGCCCATTTTCTTTTTTTCTTCTTTGACCTTCTTCGAAATCGCGTCCGCTTTCTTTTTAAGTTCCGGATAGTCCTCGATCAGTTCTTCGCCGTTTTCGTTCGGCGCGCCGCCGCTGCGCTCGCCGTTTTTTGCTATTGCAAAGCGCGCCGCCATCCGGGCGTCGGCGTCCGGCTGATCCTCTTGTTCCTCGGCGGCTTCGTTGTCCTGCTCCGCTTGAGCCGCGGCCGCCGCTCGCGCTTGTTCCGCTTCAGCGCCTTGCTGCGCCACGGTCGCCCGGGCATAGGCCATTTCCTGCGCCCATTGTTTTTCCTGCCATTGGTTATTTTCCAGCGGATCGTTGCTTGTCGGTTGTAGGTTTCCGTCAGGCATATATATCTCTAGAGTGCCACGAGAACGATAAAAAGCCAAAACATCATGGCGAGGTCGTTTTTAAAATACGGCACATCGACGAGTCCGTGCACTAAAATGGCGATCATTGCCGTGCCTAAACACAGAGCATAGAAGTTAGAACGCAGAACGTAGATCCGCCGGGCAAACCAGGCGAGCGCGCAGCCGAAACCGATAAGGCCCAAGAGGCCGAGTTCCGACCAAGCCGCCAGGAAGAAATTGTGCGGGTACTGGAAAATCTCCACGCCTTGCGCATGATGGTACGGCGCCACGACCATTTTAAAACCGTCGAGGCCGGCGCCGAAGAGCGGTCGGTCGCGCAGCATGGCCAGCGATTCTTTCCAGCCGATCTGGTGCACGCGGCCGGACCAATCGCGCATGAGAATTTGTTCGCGCAGACCGATCGCTTGCGGCGCCAAAGCGACAATGACGACGGCGAGCGCGGCAGCAGCCAGCGTCGCGGGTCGCGTCCGCTTTTTTGCGATTCCCAGACAGAACAAGGCCGCCGCAACGGCGATCAGGCCGCCGGCCGATTTGGCAAGGATGACGGTCGCGAGCGCGCCAAGCGCAAGGATCGCGCCGAACGGGACGGACAAGAAGAACGGAACAAGCGGCGCCAGGTAAAGCGCGGCGGCGTTGGGAAAATCAAAGACGCTGGTGATCCGCCGTTCGGCGGTCCAAGTGGCGGGGATGAGCGGGGGAAAAACGTATTGAATCAGGCCGTAGACGATGACGACGGCCGCGCTGGCGCCCAGTCCGCCGAGCGCCGCCCGCCGGATCTTTTCTTTGTCCGGCTGCGCCGCGATCATGAGCCAGGCCAGCGCCATCGGTTCCCAAAAAAACGCCTTGGCAATGCCGAGCGCCGCGCGCCGGTCCGGTGCGACAATAATGCCGGTAACGGTGGCGAGGAAGAGCAGCGCCGAGCCAAGCGCCAATAATTTATTCTCGCGAATCCGGTCGAAGGCGCCCCCTCGCTTATTATAAGAGAGGGCAGGGTGAGTTAATTGCCCGATCATCGCCGCGATCCCCGCCAGCAAAACAATTTCCAGCACGGTTGTCGGGAACGGTCCGATATGGAAACGGATCAAATACGTCGGTAGCAGTGCCGCGACGGCGAAAATGATTATTTCCGGCCAGGAGTATTTCATGCGGCGCGGTTCGTGAGTTTCTTGAGTTCTTCTTTAGTAACGGCGCGCAAAGCAATGAGCAGAACGCCGTAGACGATCACGCCGATCATGATCTTCAGCAAAACGTGCGGCGCCGGGGTTATATAAACGACCGCGCCCATGATGACGGAGGCAAGCAGCGCCTTGCCGGTGACTTTGAGTGACGGCCGAATTTTTGCGACCTTCAGGACAATGGCCGTGGTGGCAATGGCGATCACTGCTTCGGAAAAGATCGTGATGAGCGCGGCGGCGGTGGCGCCGTAGCGGGGGATGAAGATGAAGTACAGCGCGAGCGAGATGGCGGCGTCGGTAGCGTAGAACCAGGTCATGGTGCGCTGCCGTCCGATCCCGACGATCAGGTGTCCGAACAGCGAGCCGTAAAAGACCATGAAGGCGGCGACAACGAGCAGTGCTAAGAGCGGGCCGGACGGCGCGAATTTAGGGCCGGAAATGAACAGCATGAGCGGCGTGGCGAGCACGACCCCGCCGGCGAGCGTCGGCCAGGCCAAGATGCCGACGGCGTCGATCGCGCGCTGGATAATCCGGTGCACCTTGGCATGGTCCATCGTGCTCCAGGCGCTGACGAAGAGCGGCAGGACCAGACCCATGAAGATGATCGGGATGACCGTGATGACGTCGAGCGGTTTGTAGGCGGCGCCGTACCAGCCGATCTCGGCTTCGGGGCGCCCGACGATCTTCATGACGATCACGTCGCCGCGCAAGTAGACCAGATTGAACATGATGGAAATAGCAATCGGCCAGCTGCGTCTAAATATTTGACGGATCACGTCGGCGTCCAGCCGCATGGCATACGGCCTGATCTTTTTGGCAAAGGCGAGCGACAAGGCGACCATGGCCAGATTGGCCAAGCTCATGCCGATCATGACTTCGATCAGGTTCCCATGGAAGAACGCGACCAAAATGACCGCCCCCATGAGCACGGCGCGGCCGACCACTTCGGAAATGGCCGGAAATTCCATGCGTAAGCTTTTTTGGAACAGGCCGACAAAAATTTGGTGGATCGAGAGAAAAATGAAAGAAAACGAGCCGATCGCGATGGCTAAATGCGTTGTGCTGCCCCAGGGGAGCGCGAAAGCGACAGCGATGGCAGCGGAAAAGACAATGGCGGCGGTGATCAGTCGCATGGCGATCAAATTGCCCAAGATCTTACCCTGGTCAGCCGCCGGCTCGGAAAGCATTTGAATGGCCGTGATCGTCAGGCCAAAATCAACCAAGGTACCGATGAATTGCAGATATGAGGTGGCGACAGTAAATTGGCCGTAGCCTTCCGCCCCTAAATAACGGGTCAGGATCGAAAGGGTGATCAAGCCAAAAGCCGTACCAATGATACGGCTCGCATATTGCATGGCGACGTTTTTCGCGATCGAATGGGTAACGGTCATGTTCTATAGCTTACAGCTTTTAGCCTGCAGCTTACAGGGCGTTCGACAAAAACGGCAAAAAATGCTACAATATTCTAGATAAAATGCATAATTTTAACAAAAACATTGCCATCATCTTCAAAACCGGTTTGGGCCTTGCCCTTGTCGCGGTTTTTTTGCTGCCTCTGGCCCCGGTTAACGCGGCGGCGGTTAAAAAGGCGCCATACAGCGGGCAAATTACTTCGACGATCAAGGCTTTAACGCTTAAACCGGCCGCAAGCGCGACCTTGACCGTGACCGTCAAAAATACCGGAACGTCGACCTGGTCGCGAACCGGGAAAAATTTCGTTTCCGTTTACACCTACCTGCCCAAATATCGCGCCAGCGTTTTTTACGACAAGAGCTGGTATGCCAAGACCGAACCGGTGCTGATGAAAGAAAAGACGGTTAAACCCGGCGCCAGCGCAACCTTTATTTTCAAACTGACCGCTCCGGCCAAAGCGGGGACATACCAGGAGGGCTTTAACATTGCCGCCGAAAATGTCGCCTGGATCGCCGGAACGCAATTCACCATTCCAATCACTGTCCCGGGCACCGTGGTTAAAGCTCCTGTCCCGGCCAAGCCGGCCGTGCCTGTTGTC
>JAHFIF010000036.1 GCA_023246535.1 bacterium | reverse complement strand
GCGCGACCAGCGGGTGCGTGCGCGCCAAGGCGCCATCGCCCTGCTCATCCTGAAGCGGATCGCCGTCAATCAGGGGTTGGACATCAGCATCAAAGCCCTGCGGCGGGTCGAGCAGATCAGCGAACGGATCGGCATCAGCTTCGACGAAGGTATGGAATTCTACATTGACCTGGTGAACGGCTCGGTCGAAGAGCTTTTGGCCGCGCATCGCGCGGCGGCGAGCGACGGCGCCGGCAATCTGTTCGACGCCCTCACTTCAATTCTTGGCGCGATGCAGCGGCCGTCGAGGTCGCACGACCCCCAAGGATAACGTTCATTTCGTGAACCGACCAAAGCCGCACATCCGCAACGGATGCCGCGGCTTTTTCTTTTGTTCGCGCGCGGTCGTCTCGATCACGGCATAACGGCGTGTTGATGATTGACATGAATGGCGCAGTTTGGTAACCTCCCGCCACACGCGCCAACGCTCGTGATCCTTGGCCGCGAGGGGATTCGCGGTTTGTTCCTTAGGAGGTTTACATGTCTGCGACGCCGATAACCGATGACCGCATGAAGGAGATTGCCCTGGCTCTGCTCAAGGATCGCTACAAGCAGGTCGATCCTTCCGACGCCATCGAAATGGCCCGTAAACTGCATGCCCGCATTGTCGGTCTGGGATTCTCCGGCGAAGAAGCCACCGAGTTCGCCAGCGCCATGCTCGACGAGAAGATCAAGGCCGCAATCGCCGACGGGTCGCAGAAACCCGACGCGAACGGCGACGACTTCGACCTCTCCCGCGACCTCGACGAGATCTTCCGAAGGGGCGGCGAGTTGTTGAGCCACATCTTCCGAAGGCCCGGCGACAAGAAGGGCAAGTAAACGGCGCCCCGCGCCAAAGAAACCGCCACGCCGCGCACCTGTAAAGGAAGCGCGGCTTTTTAATTTTTCATAAAGGTCCACCTGGACCTTTATGAAAAATACTTTCTCGGCGCTGGTTTTTGGCCGAAGATTGACAAAACCGCGTTTTTGTGCTATATTACGTGGTTAAAATTGCGCTGATTTTGGGGGAAAAACGCGGTTTTTCTTCGCGACCAGCGCGGTTTTGGTTCGGGGCTTTTGGCTCCGAAAACAGTTCATTGCCAAGGAGAACTCATGACCAGAGCACAAGTACAGCAGCACATTGTTGGGTCGGCAGACTACGTCATTGCGCACGCCAAGCGCCAACAGTCGCGCGGCAAAGGTCCGTCAGTGTCGTTTATGGGGCAAAGCAACCCGCGCAGGGCACTGGCGGTTGCCAAAGCCGTCGTCGCGCTGGTGGGGCGCCGGAAGAATGTTCGCATCGATTCCGGAACCGATGATGGTTTGCTGGAAGACTATCCAGAAATTCGTCCGGACGGATATCGACTGACCATGAGTCGAACGATGCGCGACAAGCTGACCGCCGGACTGGTGGCCAAAATGTCCGACAGGCCAATCGCGCCAGTTGCGCTCCCGGAGTACTACAAAGTCGCCATGGGTCAATTCGACCCTGGGCGTTTGACCAGACTGGCGTTCAAGTTGTCCGAGAGTCCGGACAAAGCATCGGGTCGCCCGTTGTAGGACGCAAAAACGGAGGGGTTCATGGACACTGTAAAAACACGCTTGTTCAAGAAGCAACGGGATTGGAAATTTGCGGCATGGATCGTTGCGGTTGTTGCCATCGTCGGTGTCGCCGTCATCGTGCCAGCCATTTTCGCCTATCGCGCCGACGACAGCGTCGTGACGCAGACCCTCGCGGTCCGTGGATACCGGAATGTTTCGGTGGTTGAAAGGCATCACGTGTTGCCGCTCATGTGCAACCGCGGGGACTACATCGGTTACGAAATTTCCGTGACCAACCACCAAGGAGAGCAAGAGGTCCTTCGCGTTTGCCGAGGATTTTTCTCTCGCATCACCATGCGTCTCGATTAGCGCAAACTTCGTCGACAACCGTACTCAAGCATGCGATTCCGCGCAGCTGGGTACGGTTTTTTCTTTTCTAAAAAAATCGAAAGAAAAATTCCGAAGAGATCGTTTAAAATTCAAAATCCTTGATCGCACTTTGGGCGCCGCGGATCAGGGTCACGGATGATTTGGGAACGTCGTACTGTTTGGCAATCAGGTCGCGGACGGCTAGGTTGGCTTTGTTTTCCAACGGCGGGGCGGTCACGTAAGCATGAAGCAGGCCGCCGACCTCGACAATTTCGTTTTTGCTAGAACGCGCATGAACGTGAATTCGGATTCGCATAAACACTAAGCGCTAAGAACTAAATGTCAAAAAGCCCAGGGAGTTTTGGAATTTAGTTCTTGATATTTAGTTTTTCCCGCAGGCCGCTAAGGTTTTAGCGCGGGGTAAAGGTAAACCATGAGCCAGACGATGGCCGCAAAAAGGTAGTGGACGATCAGCAGTTCGTACCAAACAGTTTTGCCTTCGCGGCGGCCGAAGAGTCCGGCGCCGACCACGGGGAAGATCGCGCCGCCGACCAGAACGTAGAAGAGCGAGGCGTAAGCGAGCAGGTTCAAGAACCCGTAAGGATGGATCGACGATTTAACGACAATGAGTTCGTACAGCGCGCCGAAGAGCGCGGCCATGAGCAAGTGGACGAACAGGCCGAACCAAAATATTTCGCCGCGCGTCAATCGTTTGCCCCAAAAAGACTTCACGTCGATCAAGAGGGGGATGTTGCGCGGCGACCTTTTTTGAAATTCGGAAAGCGCGCCGGGAATGGCGGTAACGACCCCGGCGACAAGCGATAGGAAGATCGCGGTTATGACGGGCATATAAGTTTGCAGGTATTCAGCTTTTTAGAGCGGCGGCTTTAAGTCATCCGCCTAAAAAGCTTTAACCTTCAACCTTAATTACTTTAACACCTTTTCCTTCACAAAAGCGATGGTCTTGCGATTGCGCAGAACGGTGCGGACGCGGTCGGCGTATTCGTCGGAGCGGATCTGTTCTTGGGCGGCGGCGTCGTCGGAATTGACGGTGAGCTCGCGGGCGACCTCGGCGGCCACCTCGGCGTCGGAAACATCGATGGCGTTCTCCGCGGCAATGGCGCGGATCGTGAGCGCGGCCTTGATCCGATCGATGGCCTGCGGCGCAAAATCAAGCTTAAGCTGGTTTTCCGACTTCCCGGCCTTTTCCAAATAATCTTTCCACTCAAGTCCGCGCTGGCTGATCCCGTCCTTGAGCTCGAAGATCATGCGGCCGATCTCTTCGTTGACCAAGAGGTCGGGGATGTCGCCGAACTTCGAGGTGCGGACGATCTGTTCGATCGCGGCAATTTCTTGGCGCTGGTCTTCCTTGTGCTGGAGTTCGTGCAAAAGATTTTCGCGGATGAGCTTATCAAGATCGGCGACCGATTTTTGTCCGAGCGCTTTGGCAAACTCGTCATTGTATTCCGGCAGCTTGCGGTCGTAAACGTCTTTGACGCTCACGATAAATTCCACCGGGCGGCCGGCAACATTCTTTTGGTAATGGTCTTTGGGGAAGGTGAGGGTGAAGGTTTTGCTGTCGCCCTTTTTAAGGCCAAGCAGCATCTCGGTAAAGCCGGGGATGTAGTGCTCTTCGGCCATGTGGACGTGGTGCCCCTTGGCCTGGCCGCCCTCGAGCGACACGCCGTCGAGCTTCATGTCCATGTCGATCACCACTTTGTGCTCTTTGCCGGCCGCCGCCTCGGTCACGACCTCGGAGGCGCGCATGTTGCGCAAGTCTTTGATGGCGCGCTCAACTTCATCCTCCGGCAGTTTGACCTCTTTTTTCTCGACCTTAACAGCCGCGAGGTCGCAGAGCGCGACGTCGGGCAGCAAGGAAACGGTGGCGGTATAGATGAACGGATTTCCCGGGGCCATCTTTTTAACGTCGATCGACGGCGAGCCGATGGACATGATCTTTTCCTGGACAATGGCCTTGCCGTAGGTGGTGCGGACCGCTTCTTCGGCGGCCGCTTCCATCATGGCGCCTTCGCCGTATTTTTTGGTGACAATGTCGAGCGGGGCCTTGCCCGGGCGGAAGCCTTCCAGCGGTTTTTCCGTCGACAAGCGCACCGCCGCTTTTTCGAGGAAGGGCTTCATTTCGTCGACCGACAGTTCGATCGTCAGTTCGACTTCGGACTTAGGGAGTTTTTTGCTGGTGATATTCATATCGGCGGCAGGATCTCGATCGTGTTATTTTAAGAAGTTAATCCCTGATCGAAATCGCTTTTTATGGCTCGGGCAAATAGTTTTGGCGTTTCTTCGACGAAACGCGCAAAAGCTTGCCGCCCGGCATAGGTCGGTAAAATATATCGTAAAATAATAAACGGGTCAACCCCGCCCCAAACGCTGTCGCCCCGCCGCTCTTTCGCGTATCATATGGGCGTATGGTTGACGCGGTAAAAAAGGTTAATTGGCCGCTCGCGGCTTTTACGGCGTTAACGCTCGTTCTGGTCAGCGCGCACCTGTTCCGGCCGGCGCTTTACCAGCATTATGCGTGGTTGGCAGACGGTTTTTTGCGCGGCCGCCTGGATATTCCGCGCCAGGACCTCGCCAACGGTCTTGTCTCGGACCTGGTCGTGATCGGCGGCCGGTATTTTTTTCCGCTCGGACCGCTGCCGGCCGTGCTGCTCATACCACTCGTTGCGGTTTTCGGCACGTCGTTGTTGGTCGAGCCGGTCTTTCAGGCAGTGGTGGTGTTGAGCGCGGCGCTCGCCTGTTATTTTACGGCGCGGCGCTTTTCGCTGACGAAATCGGATGCGACATGGCTGGCATTTGCTTTTGTTTTCAGCTCCGTCGCGATCGGTTGCGCGCTCTTGAATACGCCGTGGCAGATCGGGAACATGCTGGCGGCGCTTTTCTTCTTGCTGGCCGGATATGCCCAGATTCAAAAAAAGTCGCCCCTCATCGTCGGCGCGCTGTGCGGCGCGGCGCTCGTGACCCGCTACACGGCCGGCTTGGGCATCATTTTTTTCATCGCCGCCGAATGTTTTGAGCGCCGGCCTTGGCGCGAGCAATTATCACGTTTCGCCAAAATGGGCGCGCCCTACGTCGGGTTTCTCCTGTTGCTGTTGTGGTACAACGCGGCGCGTTTCGGCAGCGCGTTTGATACCGGCTACAGCCGCCACTTTTTATACCCCGGCGCAATCAAGGACAGTTTGGCGCAGGGCGTGTTCGGATTGCGAAACGTTGGACGAAATTTTTATTATTATTTTTTAAAATTGCCCGAGTGGCGCGGTCGTCCTTGGGTGAGCCAAGAAGGTTTAAGTTTTTTTATTCTTTCCCCGATCTTTTTGCTCGCCGTTCGCGGCCGCCGGCTGAAATATTTTTGGCCGGCGGTCGCCGTGACCGTGCCGTCGCTCGCCGTGTGCTTGGCGTATTTTACAACCGGCTTTGTCCAGTTCGGGCCGCGTTATTTGGTCGAGCTGCTGCCGTTCTGGTTTTTGGTTCTTTTGGAATGCGTTAAAAAACAAGGCGGCCTCAAACTGTGGAACAGGGGGCTGATTGCCGCGAGCGCCGCCTTGAATATCGCGCTTTTTGTCGCGTATTGTTATTCGTAAGACGGTCCTGGACAGGACGGGAAAACGGTGATAGGGTAAACCGTTCCTTTATAATCATAACGAAACAAAAAGGAGTCAATCATGGGTGAACCGGAAGCGCTATTTTCCCAGGCCGAAATTGACGAGGTCTTAAACGGACTTCGCCAGTTCGAGGCGTTGGGCATTCCTTTGTCGATGCCGCGGACCGAACGGCGCGCGCAACAATCAACCTCGGTTCTCAGGCTCTCGTCCGGTCTCGATCTGGGGTCGGGCTTGAGCGTGGTGTGCTCTTCGGCACTCGAGAAACAGGGCGTCGGGAAGTCGAAGCGGCACGCGGAGATCAAGATCGACGAACGCACCGGCTCAATGGACGGCCGCAGCGAGATCCTGATCATCATGCCGCAGCCGGCGGCCCGCGCCGCCAACACGTGCGGCTTTTCGTCCAGGATCGGGCACGGCCTGTCGTCAGCCTTGGAGGCGCTGTGCGCTTCGATGGCGATCGATCAAATCCGTCCAACCAATTGTCTGCTCACGCACGAGGCGGCCGCGGCCAAATGCCGCACCATCGCTTCGTGGTTGCTATCAACATGTTCAGGGAGACAAAATGCCGCATCGCGCTAAACGCCATCGCCACGAACCGGAAGACCGCATTGCGCAATACAACGATCATCAGATCATTGAGGCGCAAAAAATCCTGGCGCGCATTTGGGGCGCCTGCGAAAAGGCCTGTCGGAAAAACGGCCGCCACATGCCGGCCATCGAATTCGTCATCGACAACGCCGACAGTTTCGAGCGCGCCGCGCATCTTGTCTTGGGCGCCAAACTGGTCCTGATCTGCCGTTCGCAACTGATCGAGAGCAACCGTCCGGCCAGCGGTTTTACCGCCGAACTGGTCATTTCGGAGAAGACGGGATCGTTGGTCGGGGTGAGCAAAGTTGCGGTCGCCTACGCCACGCTGACCAAGCAATGGACCTTCTATTGCAACGCGGGCATCGGCCGCTCCGAGGACATTATGGCGCTCCTCGGGCGCTTGGGCATTGAACCGCAGACGCGCGCGATCATCGCCAAACCGGTCGCGGTCGAAACGGCCACCGGCTTGGTCGACACGATCGCCGGCTGGGCGGCCTTGCGCCTGCCGAAAACCGAATAGGGAACATGTCATCGTCGAAACGGCTGGGTTCGCCCCGGCCGTTTTTTTATTGCCGCCCGCATGGTGCCGTTCCATTACAGCATGAAGCCGATGAGCGGATCGTCGGGACAGACTTCGCGAAAGACGATCCGGTGCCGGCGCAGCCGCCCGGCGAGCGCCGCGGCGTTTTCTTTTTTTGCCGACTCGATCCCCAAGAGCGCCGGACCGGTCTCCTTGGAATTTTTTTTCAGATATTCAAAACGCACAATGTCGTCGTCTGGCCCGAGCGCCCGGTTGATGAGTAATTTGAGCTGGCCCGGTTTTTGCGCGAACTCGATCAGGTAATAATGTTTCAGTCCTTTGTAGGTCAGGCTGCGCTCCATTATTTCCGGATAGCGCATGATGTCGTTGTTGCCGCCCGAAAGGATGCAAACGACGGTTTTACCGCGGAGGTTCTTAAGCTGCGGCAGTGCAGTGACGGCCAGCGCGCCGGCCGGTTCGGCGACGATCCCTTCGTTCTGATACAGGTCGATCATTGTTGAACAGACCGCGCCGGGCGGGACGATCGCGATGGCGTCAACGAATTTTTTAGCCGCGGCAAAGGTCTTCTGGCCGACGGTGCGAACGGCCGCGCCGTCGACGAATTTATCCAGCGCGCCAAGCGTCACGACCCGTCCGGCCGCGAGCGAGGCCGCCATGCCCGCCGCGCCTTCGGCCTCAACGCCGACGAGCCGCAGGCCGCTTGAAGCTGTTTTGCAATAGGTTCCGATGCCGGCGATGAGACCGCCGCCGCCGACCGGGCAAACGACAACGTCGAGCTTTCCGCCAAGCTCGTGAACGATCTCTTTGCCGACCGTCCCTTGTCCGCTCATGACGCGCTCGTCGTCGAACGGATGAACGAAGACGGCGCCGGATTTTTTGGCGAAGGCTTGGGCCAGGGCGCTGCTCTCGTCAAAATTATTTCCGACGATGCGGAGCTCGGCATGGCGGCCGCCGAAGTGGCGGACACGGTCGATCTTTTGCCGCGGCGTGTTCGTCGGCATGAAGATCGTCCCGTTGATGCGCAGGCGTGAGCAGCTCAACGCGACGCCCTGCGCGTGATTGCCGGCCGAGGCGCAAACCACGCCGCGCTCGCGCTCCGCCGCCGTGAGCGAAGCGATCAAATTATAGGCGCCGCGGATCTTATACGAGCGAACTTCTTGCAGGTCTTCGCGTTTCAGATAAACGCGCGCCCCGGTTTCGTTCGAGAGCCGCGGCGAAAACTGCAGCGGCGTTTTGGCGACGACGCCGACGAGGCGGCGGCTGGCCTCGTCGATCGATCCGACGGATAATGGGTATTTCATATATGTGCGTTTCAAGTTAAAGCGATGCAAGAGATTTCCAGGCGCGCATTCTTCGGCAGGGCGGCCGCGCCGCAGACTTGCCGCGCCGGCTTGGGGTCGTTGGAGAAATATTCCGCGTAAATTTTATTGACCGCAGCAAAGTTGTTCATGTCAGTGACAAAAACGTCGGCGCGGACGACCTTGTTCAGGCTGGTGCCGGCGCTTTCCAAGATTGCCGCTACGTTTTTTATCGCTTGATGCGTTTGCGAGGCTATATCATCCGGCATCGCCCCGGTAATCGGATCGATCCCGATTTGGCCGGAGACGAAGATAAAGCCGTTCGCGCCGACCGCCTGGCTGTAAGGCCCGAGCGGCGCCGGCGCGTTCCTGGTAATGAGTTCGCGCTGCTTCATATGAATAATGATAAGTAATGAAAAAGCCCCTGACGGGGCTTTGTTTGCTTGCTGACATTTTTGTTCTAAGCAATGCGCAAAATAGCCCCGGCCGAGGAGGTAATCATGCTAATAATCATGTTGCGGCGGCTGAGCGATTGCATATCTCGAATATAATCCAAACGCCCCGGGCGGTCAAACAGCCGTTTAAAAAAAACGGGGCGGCACCGTCGTGCGCCCCGAAGCGGCTATCGCGCCCGCGGACTAATCCTTTCTGTCCTTCTTTTCAAAATCAATCGCGGTCGGCGGTTCGGCGTCCATGTCCAGCCATGACGGATTGAACAATCGTCGGCAACGGGCAAGGTCGCTGCTGCAGATATACATATACCGGTCGATGAAGTTGTCCGGATACTTGATCCAGATCTTTGCGGTCCACAGGCCGGTCTTCGCCGAGCGGGTAATGCTGGTCCACAGTTCCAGCTGCTGCATCATGTCGTGCGTCTGCCACGGGGCTTTTGGCGACATGCAGTGGCCCGTACCCAGGGCGAAAAAAATTTCGTCGCGCGTTTGGTTGGGCGCAAGAAATCGAAACGTCCAACATTCGGGGATGGTGATCTCGAGCTGGATCTTTTCCCTGAGAATGAATCCGAGGATGCGGATCAGTTCGACATCGGTGCTGGTGTGCCGGCTTTCGTTGCTTCGCATTGCGACCTCCTGCTTCTGTAGAAGCGATCGGGATTCGGTCGCTCCTGTAGGAGCGGCCTGTTGTCGGAACATCCGAGCAACAGCTAAATATATGCGCCGCTGTCCGGAAAATGTCAAGCGGCGATCCTGTACATTTGGCGCGGGTGTTGATAGAGTCGGCTTACAAAAGCCCTTTCGCCAAGGAGGAGAAAATGCAGGATAATTTTCCAAAGAAGCCGGGACCGCTGAACGACCAGCCGGACGCGTGCATGATCGAAGGGTATCTTTCCGAGCGCGTCGCCCGCGAAGGGTTGCCCAAAGGTGGCTATCCGAATCTCGGCGGCGTGCCAACGCCGACGGTCGACCATCTCGAAATGGAAAGCAGCGCCATCGAAGCGCTCGACCCCAAAGCGACCGTTCGCTAGTCGCTACGTCCGACACGGCCGATGCCAACATCGCGCCGTTTTTCTTTTAACAAAAAAGATCCCCCGCCAGCGGCGGAGGATCTTTTAAAATTTTCTAGCGGACCAAGAGGGCGACGATGAGGAGGGCGACGATGTTGATGATCTTGATCATCGGGTTGATCGCCGGGCCGGCGGTGTCCTTGTACGGATCGCCGACGGTGTCGCCGGTGACGGCCGCCTGATGGGCGAACGAGCCCTTGCCGCCGTAGTTGCCGGCTTCAATGTACTTCTTGGCGTTGTCCCAAGCGGCGCCGCCGGTGGTCAT
>JAHFIF010000035.1 GCA_023246535.1 bacterium | reverse complement strand
GTCCCAGGCGGCGCTGAACCGATGCCCTTCTTCTTCCGCATTCTTCCTGAGCGACCCGTATTTTTCCAGCCACGCCGGATCGACCTCTTTCAGCTTGATTTCGCCGCGCCGCTCCGGCGGCAAAAATTTTTTCAAGAAATCAACGGTGTCGACGACCGCGAAGATGTTTTTGTGCGGCAACTCGCCGGTCTTGACCAGTTCTTCAACGCGCTCGGCGTTTACCTGGCCGTCTTCGCCGACAAACTGCAGCCAATTGGGCTTACACTCGGCCACAACGGTGAAACCGAAATAGCGGCGCAGCGCCGCGCGATCCAAGAGCCAGGACGACCCGACCACGCCGCGCGCCTGCGGGTACTCGTCAACGATCAATTCCGCCAGCCGGGCGGTATATTTTTTAATGTTGTCCGGCGTCACCTTTTCCTCGTTCTCGTAGGAGGACGGCAAATGGATCTCAAAATATTCTTCAGTTGCCGGATAGCCTTGTTCCTCCATTTTTTCGAGGATGCGCGGATCGACGTTTTCTTTTTTCATCAGCCCGTATTTGTAAATGCCGGCCCGGTCTTTCTCCTTCCATTCCGCGCGGCGCGCTTCATTCTCGGCCCATTCTTCCGGATGCCGGGCGCGCGTTTCCTTTTCCCATTGCTCGAACATGGCAAAAACCGCTTTGAGGCGTTCGGCGCGTTTTTCCCTGTCGTCGAGCGGACCGTTTTCCGGCGAATAAAGGGCGTCGAGTTTCCGGGAGAAATCTTCTTCCGCCTTGGCCCGCTCAACGTCATCTTCAAAACGGAACAGGTCGTTCATGTTGGCAATGCCGGCGCCGCCGGTCTCCTTGAGCAATTGCGAATAACTTTTGCCCTCATTCTTGCCGCGGACGATCAGGTCGTCATAATAGAACAGCTGAATTTTCAAAAGCTCGTCGTTCAGCTTGTCGCCGTGACGTCCCAAATTCTCCGCTGCAATCTCGGCCGCCAGTCCGAATTCCCTGAATTCACTCATAAACGGATTAAATTTGTCCGGGCGCCTTTTGATATTTAGACGCGGCGTTCACCAGCCACGAGCTTGATTGCACCTTGCCGCCGGCGCCGACGTTGTATTCTTGGCGGCAGCCGATTTCGCCGCAAACGATATTTTCGGGAGTATTGTGCGCGTGCCGGTCGCCGCCGTTGGCAAAAACGTGCGGCCGGATCTTTTTCAACATGCTGGCAACGCTCATGTCGGCCGGGTCTTTCTCGTGATCGGTAAAAACCACCTCGTCGACGGCGCCAAAGGCCTCGATTATTTCTTTGCGCTCGTGCTGGGGCATGAACACATAGCCCTTCTTTTTCATCAGCCAATTATCGTTGTTCACAATGACGACCAATTTGTCGCCCAGCTTTTTGGCTTCGTTGAACATTCGCACGTGCCCGATATGCACCGGATCAAACCCGCCGCTCACGGCGACGACGACGGACGCTTTGGCTAGTTGCCCCTCCGACATATTATTTTATTGGATAAAAATGAATCTTGGTCCATTATACCCGTCGCGTTCAACAGTGGCCAGAAAATCAAGAAGCGGCCGCGCCCACAGGTTGCCGTTATCGATCGAGCGATAGACGACGATCTCATCGAGCGTCGCCTCGTTGCGCCCAACGCCGAGCACTTCGTAATTTCCGCCTTTATAATGGCGGTAAAGGCCGGGTTTGAAATTTTTCGCCACTAAAGAATGTTCAGGCAAACTATGTACCGTCATAGCAATTACGACGGAACCCCCCTACCCCCTCTTTTTCAAAGCGGGGGCACGTATCCGAACCATCCCTTTGGTAAAAGGGAGGGTAGGGAGAGTTCTTTTTTAAGATTACGATTATTTCTTCGGTTCGGTCGGCGGCAGCGCGTATTTGCTCTCTTCCCATTTGGCAATGACGCCGTTCAGCAGCTTGGCCAGGTCTTTCGCCACAAAATGATTGAGAAAGACGCGCGAGGCCAGCGACGAAGTGACGTGGCCGTTCACGTTGACCGACGAGATGAAATCAAGAACAATGTCCCGGTCCTGAACGGTGATTTGGATGGCGTTGGCGTAATTGCCGCGCAGGTCCTCGGGTTTAGCGAAGAGCTGATTATTTTGCGGCTTATTTTCTTCGGCCATAAGCTAGTTTTGTTTTAGCTCGCGATGAATTTCGCGATAACAGTCTTTGCAAAGATGAAACTTTTCAACAACGCGCCCCTCGGGCGGACTCAACAGGATGCCGCCGAATTCTTTCAACTCTTGCCCGCACTTGTCGCATTTGGGCGAGATAGCCATACTAGGCCAGCTTGAATTCAACGATCTTAACGATCGTATCGCCGTTGATCCGATCGCCGTAATTTTTTATCATTTCTTTGAACATGTCGTCGCGGCTTTCATAGGTTTCATGGCCTTCAAAATCGCTGCCGCCAATGTCCCCCAGGCGCTTCTGGCGAATACCGACAATGACGGCGTTGGCGAATTTTTCCATCGTTTCCTTGTTGACGAATTCCAATTCGTCGCCGACCGTCAAATTCTTGTCATCGAACATCCGCCAGGTGACATTTTTCGTTCCCGCCAAGATCGGCTCGACCAAATGCGCTTTGAATTTAAGAGTTTTCATATGGTTCGTAAAAAATTTTCAATGATTTCGACGTCTTTAATGTCTTTCTCGCGGCCGTACTGTTTCTTCCATTCAAGAACGCGCCCGAGTTTGACGAAAGGCAGACCGCCGATCAATTCCGCTTCCGCGATCAAATTTTCCACGCTGGGGAACCAGGGATTCCAAGAACGCCACAATTCAATATCCCCGTTCGCCAGCCCTTCATTGCCGCTCGCGGATTTTTGCCGGCGCCATGCGGGATCGTTCGAGTATTTTTCCCACACCTCAGCCGTAACGATAATATCGGCGTCGCGGCAGTCTTTTAAATTCCTAATGCCCATCGGCGCGCTGCCGAAGAGGGCGTACTTGCCGACCGGCAATTCCATTTCTTTCACCTTTTGGAACAGCTCGGCGTTGCTCATATTATTACGCCCCGTGACACTTTTTGAACTTCTTGCCGCTGCCGCAGTAGCACGGGTCGTTGCGGCCGATCTTTTCTTCGCCTTCGATCGAGGTGGCGGCGGCCTTGGCGTCGGCGGCGCCTTCATTGGCGCGCAGGTCGTCGGAGGTTTTGGCCGGGGCGGAAACGGTCAGGCCGCGGCGCTGCATCATTGATTGCGCTTCCTGGGCCTGGACGGCAAAACCGATCTTATAAACGGTGTAAACGACCTGGCGGTCGATCATGGCCAGCAATTCGTTGAACATGCGGAAGGCTTCGCGCTTGTACTCGACGAGCGGATCGCGCTGGCCGTAGCCGCGCAAGTTGATGCCGGCGCGCAGGTGGTCCATCGAATCCAAGTGTTCGACCCAAAGCGTGTCGATGGCGCGCAGCAAAATGCCGCGTTCGATCTTGGGCAGCATCACCGGATCGGCAAAGCGGGTCTTAAGGCCGGCGCGCGCCTCTTTGGCGACGCCAACGAGATAATCGATCATCGCGGTCCTGACCTCGGCATCGGCCAAGCGGTCGCCGCTCCCGGGCTTTAAGCAGGCGTTGAGCTTTTCCTCGGCGTCCGACGGCAGCGGGAAGATGGTCAAAATGTTCTCGGCGATCGCTTTAACGGTCCAGGTTTTGCGGTCTTCGCCGGCGGTTTGCGCCTGGACGATCCGCTCGATCTCGCGCTCGACCATTTCCAAAACCAGCGGCTCTTGGTCGTCGGCGAAGAGGATGGCGTCGCGGCGGCGATAAACCGCCTCGCGGTGCTTGTTGAGCACGTCGTCGTAATCGAGCAAGTGTTTGCGGATGTCAAAATGGTGGCCTTCCACCTTGGATTGCGCCGACTCGATCGCCTTCGAAACCATGCCGTTCTCGATCGGCACGTCGTCGGGCAAGCCCAATTTTTCCAGCATGCCTTTGACGCGGTCGGTCGCGAAGATGCGCATCAGGTCGTCGTCGAGCGAAACAAAGAATTGCGAGGAGCCCGGGTCGCCTTGGCGTCCGGCGCGGCCGCGCAGCTGGTTGTCGATGCGCCGGCTTTCATGGCGCTCGGTGCCGATCACGTGCAAGCCGCCGGCGGCGCGTACCTTTTCCGACATCGCCGGTTCCGGCGGATTCCCGCCCAAGATAATGTCGACGCCGCGGCCGGCCATGTTGGTGGCAAGCGTGACCGCGCCCGGACGACCAGCCTGGGCGATGAACTCGGCTTCTTTCTCGTGGTTTTTGGCGTTCAAAATGTTATGGACAATGCCTTCCTGCGCCAGCAGGTTCGAAAGCACTTCGTTCTTTTCGATCGAAATGGTGCCCAAAAGCACCGGCTGGCCGTTGGCGACCCGTTCTTTAATCTCTTTGACCACGGCCGTAAATTTGGCGTGTTCGTTCTTGTAGATGCGGTCCTGCTGATCCTTGCGGACGGCCGGCTTGTTGGTCGGCACGGTCACCACTTCCAGCTTGTAGATCTTGTGAAACTCTTCCGCCTCGGTCGACGCCGTGCCGGTCATGCCGGCAAGCTTCGGGTACATGCGGAACAAATTTTGAAAGGTGATGGTCGCGAGCGTCTGGCTCTCGCGCTGGATCTTCACGCCTTCTTTGGCTTCAATCGCCTGGTGCAGTCCCTCGGAGTAGCGGCGGCCGTTCATCATGCGGCCGGTGAATTCGTCGACAATGACGACTTCGCCTTCGCGCACGACGTAGTTGCGATCAAGCTTGTAGAGGGTGAAGGCCTTAAGCGAAGCGTCGAGGTGAAAAACGGTCTTAAAATCGTTTTCCTTCCACGGGTCGCGATTCAGCCCCTGCGACACCTTGCTGATGCCGGCGTCGGTGAAGGTGGCGGAATGCATTTTTTCATCGACAACATAGTCGATCTCCGGGGTCAGGCGCTTCACAATGGCGGCGTATTCGTAATACGCCTGCGTCGCCTCTTCGGCCGGAGCGGAAATGATGAGCGGGGTGCGCGCCTCGTCGATCAGGATGGAGTCGACCTCGTCGACGACGGCGAAATTCGGCGCGCGCTGCGACTTGTCCTCGGGCCGGGTCGCCATGTTGTCGCGCAAGAAATCAAAACCGAATTCGTTGTTGGTGCCGTAGGTGATGTCGGCGCGGTACGCTTCCTGCCGCGAGCAGGGGCGGAGGTTGGCATATTCGATCTTGAACATGCTGGCCTGCGGCGCGGCTTCGGTCGCGGCCGCCTCGGCAACCGGAGCTTCTTTCGCCTCAAAGTGCGGATCGTAAAGATACGACGTCTCATGGTTGATGACGCCGACCGAGAGTCCGAGCGCATGATAAATTTGCCCCATCCAAACCGCGTCGCGGCGCGCCAGGTAGTCGTTCACCGTGACCAAATGCACGCCCTTGCCGGGCAAAGCGTTCAAATAAAGCGGCGCCGTGGCGACGAGCGTTTTTCCTTCGCCGGTCCGCATTTCCGCGACCGCGCCGGAATGCAACACCATGCCGCCGATGAGCTGGACGTCGTAATGCCGCTGGCGCAATGTGCGCTTGCCGGCTTCGCGAACGCAAGCAAAGGCCTCGGGCAAGAGGTCGTCGAGCTTGGCGCCTTCCGCCAGCCGCTTGCGGAATTCCGCGGTTTTGCCGCGGAGCCCGTCATCCGAGAGCTTGGCGACTTCCGGTTCGAGCGCGGCGATCTTAGCGATGTTAGGTTTGAACTTATTGACCGCCCCCACGTTAGGGTCGCCGAATATTTTCGTGATTATAGACATAATTTAAACCAAAAACGGGCACGAGCAAATAATAAAACCCGTTCCACGATTGTACGCGAAAACGGGTTTTTATTCAAGAATTCGAGACGAAGCCTCTCCAAGCTTCGCAGCCGAGGCATCGCCTCCATCAAACCAACTCCGTCTCGGTCCCCTGCTCCTTGGCCTCGCGGGCGCCGGCGCGATGGTTGGCCGTCGTGGTGGCGATCAGCTTGATCAAGCGGCTCTTCAAATCATCCTTCAACAGGTCGATGGCGGCGTAGAGTTCGCTGGCCGTGATCTCGGCGTGGATCTTGTGGCCGGGAATAACCAGGTCGGCTTCGGCCTTAAAGATGTCGCCCTTTTTATGATGATCGCTGATCTTGCCGACGCTGACCCGGAGCGTCTTCGGGTCGCTCACGGTCTCCATGTATTTTTCGATCGCGCCCAATTTCTTTTGAATGGCGTTCTCGATCGCCTCGGTCAATTCCATGTCTTCGCCGCGGATATCGATGCTGAGCATAGCGCTTATCATTAATCGTTAGTCTGTTAAAATCCGACGTATTGGATCTCCTCTTCCAACGTGACGTCGAACGCCTCCTTAACTTTCATTTTAGCATAGCCGATGAGCTCGCGCACGTCGGTCGCGCTCGCGTGCCCGGTGTTCACGAAGTAGTTGGCATGCTTTTCGGAAATTTGCGCCTCGCCGATCTTTTTGCCTTTTAAGCCGAGCTGTTCGATGAACCAGGCCGCGGGAATGCGCCCGTATTCGATGAATTTTGCCGGAACGTCGTCGCGGACGGCCTTGGGCAATTTAGCGACTTCGCCGAAAACATGGCTTTTAAATACCGACCCGGCGCTGCCGAACTCCAGCGGCTGCTTGCCGCACCGCAGCGCGATCGTGTCCTTCACCTTGGCGCGCAGCGCTTCCTTGTCGCCGGCCGGCAGGGTGAAAGCGGCGCGGGTGATGAGCCACGGTTTGCCTTTAAAAAAACTTTCCCGGTAGCTGAAAGCGCACTCGTGGCGCGCAAACGTATGCAGCTCGCCGGTTCCCAGATCGATCGCTTGCGCGGTATCAAGATTGTCTTTGATCTCGCCGCCGTAGGCGCCGGCGTTGCCGCGCACCGCGCCGCCCACCGTCCCCGGGATCCCGGCCGCCCATTCCAGTCCGCTCAAAGACGCGTCGACCGTCGCGCGCACCAGCGAAAAAAGCACCGCGCCGGCGTCGGCGATGACGCGATTCCCCTCGATCGAGACCCGGCGGGCGCCATACGAGACCACCAAGCCGCGGAAACCTTCGTTGGCCACCAAAATATTGCTGCCGCCGCCCAAAATAAAAACCGGCAGGCCGTCGGCTCGCGCCGCCCGAACCGCTTGCGACGCTTCTTCGGCCGTGGCCGCCGAAAAATAAAAATCAGCCGGCCCGCCGATCCGGTAGGTCGTATGATTTTTGAGCGGTTCATTTGTCTTGATCCGGTCGCCGAAAACCTCGAGTAATTTCATGGAGAGAATAGAACCCATAGGACCGATTGGCCATACAGGACTATCAGCTTAAACATTCTTCAGCGGTTTGACCAGAGCTGTTTTCAACACGTCGCGCATTGTTGCCGCAAAGACAAAATGCATCGCTTCCCTGACCTTGGCCGGAACTTCATCAAGATCTTTCTCGTTGTCTTTGGGGAGAATGACCGTTCTTATCCCCGATCGATGCGCGGCGAGGACCTTCTCTTTAACACCGCCGATCTCGAGCGCATTGCCGCGCAGCGTCACTTCCCCGGTCATGGCCACGCCGCGGCGAATGGCCGTGCCGGTAATGACCGAGACCAGCGCGGTGGCCATGGCGACGCCGGCCGACGGACCGTCCTTGGGAATGGCGCCCTGCGGCACATGAATATGGACGTCGGAATTCTTATAGAACGGCTCTTTTATCTTCAGCCGGGCGGCCAGCGCGCGGGCGTAGGAGAACGCGGCCTGCGCCGACTCCTGCATCACCTGCCCCAAATTCCCGGTCAGGATCAAGCGGCCGGACCCGGGCATTTTGTTGACCTCGATCGGCAAAATTTCGCCGCCAGCCTCGGTCCAAGCCAGGCCGGTCACGACCCCGATTTCGTCCTTCTTTTCCGCCATCGTCGGACGGAACCGCTTGCCGCCAAGCATCTTTTCCAGGTCGTCGGGAACGATATTTTTTTTCTTGACCCCGTCCTCGGCTTGAACGCGGGCCGCCTTGCGACAAACGGTGCCGATCTCGCGCTCCAAATTGCGCACGCCAGCCTCGCGCGTGTACGAACCGATGATCACCCGCAGCGTGTCGTCGCTGATCGTGACCGGTTTGCCGTTCAACCCGTTGGCTTCCAGCTCTTTGGGCACCAAATATTTTTTGGCGATGTGAAATTTTTCATCCTCGGTATAGCCGGGAAATTCGATAACTTCCATGCGGTCGCGCAGCGCCGGCGGCACCGGATCGAGCAAATTGGCCGTCGTGATAAACATGACGTCGGAGAGATCGACGGGCGACTCAACGTAGTGGTCGCTAAAAGCGTAATTCTGCTCCGGATCCAAGGCTTCCAAAAGCGCCGAGGAAGGATCGCCGCGGAAAGCGTCGTAGCCCAGCTTGTCGATCTCGTCGAGCATGAAAACCGGGTTCTTCGTTCCGGCGGTGCACAGTCCCTGGATGATGCGGCCCGGCAGCGCGCCGACGTAGGTGCGGCGGAAACCGCGGATCTCGGCTTCGTCGCGGACGCCGCCTAATGAGATGCGCACGAATTTGCGCCCCAAAGCGCGGGCGATCGATTTGCCGATCGAGGTTTTGCCCGTACCGGGCGGCCCGGCGAAACACAAGATCGGCCCGCGCAGCTTGCCGGTCAGTTTTTGCACCGAAAGGAATTCCAAAATGCGCTCCTTTACCTTGTCCAGGCCGTAATGGTCGTCATCAAGGATCTGCTGGGCTTTTTTAATGTCGACGGGGGCCGGGTCCTTCTTGCTCCAAGGAATTTCCAAAAGCCAATCAAGGTAGGTGCGGATATAGCTGATCTCCGGCGAGAAACTGGGCATGGTGCTGAGCCGGGCCAATTCTTTGAGCGCGGCCTCCTTGACCGCGGCAGGCATGCCGGCTTTTTCGATCTTCTTGCGCAGCTCTTCCGCCTCGGACGTGCCCGAGATGCCGCCCAGCTCTTTCTCGATCGTCTTCATCTGTTCGCGCAGCACCATCTCCTTTTCCATTTTGCCCATCTCCTTGCCGGATTCCTCTTCAATTTTTTGCGCGACCTTGAGGATCTTGATCTGCCGGCCGAGGGCGGCGACGGTCAAATTCAACTTTTCCTCGGCGGAACTGGCCTCGAGAATGGCCTGGCGCTCCGCCCCTTTAAAGTCGACGTTGACGGCGATCAAGTCGCCAAGCTCGTTGGCGTCGGTCATGTTCATGATCGCGAGCAGCGAATCAAAAGGCACGGCCGCGCCGAGTTCGACGGCCGACTTGAGCTCGCTGGCCGCCGAATACATGAGCGCCTCGAGCCGCTCGCTCTTCACCGCTTCCGGCACGGCCAAAGTCTCGTAAGCCACCTCGAACGACGGGGCGGTTTTCACAAAGTCCGTGATCCGCGCCCGCTCCAGCCCCTGCAGGAACGCCCGCGCCGAACCGTCGGGCTGGCGAATCGTTTCAACCAATTTGGCGATCGTCCCGACGCGGTACAGATCGCTCGTGCCCGGCTCTTTGGCTGCGGTTTTCGCCGTCACGCAAAAAACAAACCGATCGCCGCCGGCCGCCGCCTCGATCGCTTTGAGCGATTTGGGATCAACGATCGCGAACGGCGCCTCCAGCCGCGGATACATGACGATCTCTTTAAAGACAATGAGCGGCAGCGTCTTGGGAAATTTCGAGGCCTTGTTCTCTTGCGGTTTCGTTTCAATTTTCTTTTTTCCCGCCATATAAAGATCGGTAAATAATGGTTCGTTTTACAACGTCTTGTCCAAGAGCGCGAGCGCTAAACCGCAGACGGCGGTGATCACGCCGATGATCCAAAAGCGCATGACCACCTTCGGCTCGGGCCAGCCCTGCGCCTCAAAA
>JAHFIF010000122.1 GCA_023246535.1 bacterium | reverse complement strand
TATAATAAGAGCGGGTTAAAACACTTCAATATTACAAAGAAACTACATTTAAAATGAGCGGCTTTTGCCCACTTCCCTTATTATAAGGGAAGGGTAGGGATGAGTTATTGGCAAAATGGCCGGCTAATATTTGCGATGTTTTTTTCTGCCATAAATTGCTACACTGAAACCATATGAAAATAACTTTCTACGGCGCGGCGGAGAATGTCACGGGGTCGAAGCATTTGATCGAAGCAAACGGCTTTCGGCTGCTTTTGGATTGCGGACTCTATCAGGGGCGGCGGCAGGAAACGGAGCGGATGAACCGAACCTTGCCGTTCGACGCCGCTTCGATCGACGCGGTCATTCTCTCGCACGCCCATGCCGACCACTGCGGCGAACTGCCGTTGCTCATCAAGAACGGATACAAGGGCAGGATATATTCGACGGACGCCACCGCCGAAATTGCTATGCTGATCATGATGGACTCGGCCAAGATCCAAATGGAAGACGCCGAATACTTGAACCGCCATCAGGTGCCGGGCGCGGAGAACGCGGCGCCGCTTTACAACGAAGACGACGTCACGGCTTGCGCCGAACGTTTCGTCACCGTTGCTTACTGCCGCAAGACCGATGATTGGACGCGGCTCACCGACAATTTGCGCTTCAAACTTTACGACGCCGGGCACATTCTCGGTTCGTCGGTGATCGTCGTCGAGGCGACGGAAAACGGCGCGGCCAAGACCGTCGCTTTTACCGGCGACCTGGGGAACGTCAACGTCCCGCTCATGCGTACGCCCGAGCCGCCCAAGGAAAAGCTCGACGCGCTCTTAATGGAATGCACCTACGGCGACCGCAACCACCGTCCGTTCTCCGACGCCGGCGGGGAGTTGGCGGCCGTCATCAACGAGGCGCTAAAGAATAAGAGCAAAATCATTGTCCCGGCCTTTTCCCTCGGCCGGACGCAAGAATTGATCTACACCTTGCACAAGCTGCACGATGAAAAAAAGATCCCGCTTTTCCCGATCTACGTCGACAGTCCGCTGTCGGTCAACATCCTCGACGTCTTCAACCGTCATACCGACGATTTCGACCAGGCAACCTGGCAGGACTTTGGCGTGAAAGGGGAGACGCCGTTCATCTTCGACAATTTGACCTACGTGCGGACGATCCAGGATTCGAAAGCGCTGAACGGCAAGGTCGGGCCGTTCATGGTCATCTCCGCGTCCGGCATGGCCGAAGGCGGCCGCATTCGCCATCACTTGTTGAACAGCGTCGCCGACCCGAACAACTACGTGCTTATTACCGGCTATCAGGCGTCAAATACCTTGGGCCGCAAGCTCCAGGACGGCGTCAGTCCGGTCAACATTCTCGGCCAGTCGCGCGAAGTCAGGGCCAAGGTCATCACGCTGCAAGAATTTTCCGCCCACGCCGATCAGGCCGGCCTCTTGAACTACCTCTCCGAACTGCACGGTTTGCAACACGTCTACCTGGTCCACACCGAAGCCCCGCAAGACAATATTTTCAAAGCCCTGGCGCGGTCCAAATATCCCGCCCTCGACATCGAGATCCCGGCGACCGGAATGTCGGTCGAGATTTGATTGCACCGTTTGATTGCGCCGTCCTTGACAAAAGGTTTGATTTTTAGTAGCGTATTTTGATTTGGAGGAAATAAAAATGGCCGAAAATGCAGCTCAAGAACTGACCGTACCTTCGAAAACCGATCTCAAATCGATCAAGTATATACAATTCGACGATATATGCGAATATGTCGTCGAAAGAGGGCCGCTCTCCGGCGTAAGGGGTCTCTGGCAAAAATACATAGAGGCGCCGGGATGGATGATGTTGTCGGGGATCATTGCCGGTTTCGTCGGGACGGTCTGCTCCGCGATATTCAAAAACGTTGCGGGTGTTTCCGGATCGATATTTGTCTTGTTGGTCGCTTGCGTTGCGGGTGCATACGAACCGTCCAAGCGCCGTCGTAAGGGGAGATGGAACGGACTTATCTCTTCTCTTCCCGACAGTGCCTGGAGCTTCCTCCAGAGAAACGCCGAACGCGCGCGGGAATTGGGCGAACGAGTAAGGGCTTTTAATGCCCGTGTTGGCAGCTTGCGCGACGTTTCAGTCATGCTGTCAACCTATGCGCCCGACGAGTTGGCCGCTACTTGTGAGCAATTGATTCGCGAACGGAGCCTTCTTGCGCCCGAAGCCGAAGAATTCCTTGCCGAGCTTAAGGTTTTGATCGATAAAGACTTGGCACGCAAGAGATTGCTCATGCATTACGATAACCTGAACGCGCTTGAACGCGGATTGAACGATAATGACAGCCGTCATTATCGCGAAACGCGCGATTTATCCGCCCTGCAAATCCCGATCGTTTCGCGCGAAAGGCTTGACGCAGAACGGGAGAGATTGCTGCTTACCGAGGCATTCGTTAAGCGTGCGATCAAGTTGAAAGACCAAAAGTCAGACCGTGACGCGATAGTCGAATAAGGATCAAGATCGTTTGCGTGAGTATTTAGGCCCGGCTGACCAAGCGACTACCATTCCTTGTCCAGCTCTTTACCCGCATTTTGTGCCGTCCCGGCCTAGCTGGGGCGGCGCTTTTTTATTTATCGAGTCCCGCCCTCGACATCGAGATCCCGGCGACGGGAATGTCGGTCGAAATTTAGCTTAAAAATTGGTATAAAACGGCTTAACCATTGACAAAATGGCTTTTTTGTGATATATTTTCCAGTTCCCGCTGCATAAGAAAACTCAATCAAGGAGGATCGCAATGGACCAAGGAACGCCGAACGCACTTTCAAACATCGAACCGCTCGACATCGATAGTCGCTTGGACAAGTACGTGGCCAGCGCGCCGCATACCAACTTCCGACTGGTCACACCCAACAACCTGTCGGCTCTTGTCCTGGGTTGTCTGCTAGTCCTGATCTCTGCCTTCGGCCTTGCGGCTATCATGCATACGCACAGCGTGCGCGACATCGTGGCCAACAAGGCTGTCTTGAAGGCATTGGCCGTCGACGGCGTGCCCAGCAACAGGTACTTGTCGTCGGTGGTCAACGACGCGGTTACCGCGGCTTTGTACGCCGATCCGGACGTCGGTTTCCCTTCTTTGGAA
>JAHFIF010000121.1 GCA_023246535.1 bacterium | reverse complement strand
ATCCATAACCCCTAATCCCTAATAACCCTGGGGATTTGACGTTTTTAAGGGAATCTTGTATAGTCCTCATGTAATTCGTCCGTTAGGCGGATTTTTATTATCAGCTATGAATTTCGCAATCATCAAAACCGGCGGAAAACAGTATCTCGTCAAAGAAGGCGAGGCGCTTGAAGTTGAGCTTTTGGCCGAAAAGAACGTCGGCGACAAGATCGATTTTGAGGTCATGCTCATCGCCAACGGCGAAGACGTGCAAATTGGCAAGCCGCTTGTTAAGGGCGCCAAGGTGACCGCCTCGGTCGTTGAACACGGCAAGGGCGACAAGGTCCACGTGATCAAGTACCACCGCAAGGCGCGCTATAAGCGCAATCACGGACACCGCCAGCCGTACACCAAATTGAATATTGAAAAAATCTCCGCCTAAAAAATAAAGACCCCGATCGATCGGGGTCTTTATTTTTTAGCCCCGAGCCTGCCGAGGGGCCATGGTGTTTTATCTTGCAGTATTTGTTATCATTATTGAAACGCCGATCAATATTAACTAAAAAGATATGTCTGAGAATGAAAGTAGCTTTATTCCGGAAATGGAAGATGCTCAGGCGATCTTGCTGAGCGACAGCGAAATATCGCGCGTTGTCCATGATATGAGCGACGACGATTTTGCCGCCTTTCTCGAGGCGCGCGGCTACAATTTTGACGTCCCGCGCGAATTGGCCGCGGCCAAATGGCGCTCCGACAAAAAGTTTGCTTCCGCGAAAGAGATGCGCGCCTATTTGATCGAGCGGATCCTGCCGCCGGCGGTTTAAAGGCGTGACGTACAAAAAATCCGATCAAATACTTTATTTTTTGGACTGCGGAACTCGCTATAAGGAAGACATCAGGTTTTTTTAACGCTCAGACAGTCCTCGTCTCAAAAAATAAAGTATTTGATCGGATTTTTGAATTTTTTAGTTATTTTATGACCTCGCGCCGGCCGGAGAGGGCGTCGGTCAGGGTGATTTCGTCGGCGTATTGGAGCTCGGCGCCCATCGGGAGGCCGCGGGCGAGGCGGGTCATGCGGATGGGATATTTTTTGAGCGCGCCGGAGAGGGCGAGGATCGTTGTTTCGCCGTCGAGGTTGGGGGAGAAGGCGAGGATGACTTCGCGGACGCGGTCATTGGCAATGCGGTGGACGAGTTCGGCCAGACGCAGCTTTTCCGCGGTCATGCCTTCGAGTGGCGAAAGCGTGCCGCCCAACACATGGTACAGGCCGCGGTAGGCGCCGGTCGCTTCAATGGCGCCAATGTCCTGCGGCTCGGCGACGACGCAGAGCGAGCTGCGGTCGCGGCGGCCGTCGGAACAAATTTCGCACGGGTTTTGGTGGCCGACGGTAAAACAGACGCTGCAGACGGAAACCGATTTGGTGGCGAGCGCCACGGCCGCGGTGAAAGCTTCAATTTCGGCGTGCGAGCGCCGGAGGAGCGCAAAAACATAGCGCTCGGCCGTCTTGGGGCCGACGCCGGGGAGAGTTTGGAACGCTTCAAGCAATTCCTGGATCTCGGGCGTGTACTTGCGCATGAAAAACTTCACCCGGACCGATCGGGTGAAGTTTTTCACGCCGAGCGGGCCGAGGCGTTACCTTATTTATGCCTGCAGATCTTCCAGTTCCTTCCGTTTTTTGAAAAGCACGAATTGGACCTTTTTGACGGCGTCGGTCATGGCGTCTTTGACGCCGGCTTCAAGCTCGGCCTTTTTCCCGACGAGCGAATCCTCGATCGTCACTTTTTTGATGTCAAAAGTTCCGGTCATCTCGATCATGACTTTGCCCCACGCGCCTTGGCCGGTGACGGTTTCGGCCGAGAGGATCTCCTGCGCCTTTTTGGCGCTCGAGCGCATGTCTTTGAATTCTTTCAGCTTATTGAAGACGGACATATTTTTTTGTTAGGTTTTTATTAAGGTTGAGGCCGCCTGAACGGCGGCGACGCGATGCCAATATACGAATGCATGCGAATGATACTAATGAGGTAGCTGCAGGCGAAGCTAATTCGTTTCATTCGCATACATTAGTTGATTAGTGTCGCGTCGTCCCCGTTCAGGGGACCGATTCCTATAAAATTAATCGCCCATCGCCGTCGGCTTGGTGTAGGCGCGGTCGAGGTTTTTGAAGCTGACGCGGGCTTCGTCGAAGAATAATCTTACCACGCCGGTCGGGCCGTTACGATGCTTGGCCACGTGGATCTCGGCCAGGTTGCGTTCGTCCATGGGAATGTCCTCGATCCGGTAGTTGCGGTCGGTGGCTTTGCGGTAGATGAACATGACAACGTCGGCGTCTTGCTCAATGGAGCCGGATTCGCGCAGGTGGGCGAGTTTCGGGATGGCCGGCTTGCTCATTTCCACGGCGCGCGCCAGCTGGGAGAGGGCGACGACCGGCACGTTCAGTTCGCGGGCCAAACCTTTGAGCGAACGCGTGATCTCGGAAATTTCCAGCACGCGGTTCTCGATCTTGCCCTTGCTTTCCATGAGCTGCAGGTAGTCGATGATGATGAGTCCCAAGCCGTGCTCCATTTGCAAGCGGCGCGCCTTGGTGCGAATTTCCATGATCGACGAGGAGGGGGAGTCGTCGATCCAAATGGGCGCTTCGGAAAGGACGCCGAGGGCGTGGCCGATGCGGGCAAAGTCGTCGCTGCCGCCCTGCTCGGACAGCCGGCCGGTGCGCATGCGCCACAAGTCGACGTTCGCTTCGGAACAGATCATGCGGTCGACGAGTTGTTCTTTGGACATTTCGAGCGAGATGACGCCGACCGCCACTTTGCCTTTGGTGGCGGCAAAGCGGGCAATGTCCATGGCGAACGAGGTTTTTCCCACGGAAGGACGGGCAGCGAGGATGACGAGGTCGGAGCGCTGCAAGCCGCCCAGGAGCGCGTCGAGCTCGGTGTAGCCGGTGGCAATGCCGCGCAGTTTTCCTTTTTCGCGATGCAATTCGTCGATGCGGTCGAAGGCCGATTCCAGCACGGTGGCCATGGGCACGAACGATTGTTTGGTGTGTTTTTGCGAAATGGAGAAGAGGCGCTGCTCGGCCGTGTCCAGGAGGCGCGACACTTCTTCATTCTCGTCAAAACCGCTGCCGACAATTTCCGTCGCCGCCGAGATCAGTTTGCGCAGCGTCGCTTTTTTGACGATGATGTCGGCGTAGTGGCTGATGTTGGCGGCCGTCGGGACCGAGTTGGAAAGGGTGATGAGATACGCGCGTCCGCCGACCAGCTCAAGCTGCTTG
>JAHFIF010000034.1 GCA_023246535.1 bacterium | reverse complement strand
ACGATCGTGGTCGTCGCGAAGACGCCGAAATTGTTGATGCCGGAAATGCTCCAGGTTCCGATTATGCCGTTCGACGCGGCGGACAACTTTGGCGTCGGGAAAAAGGCGATGATCGCCAAGGTGGCGTAGATCAGCCATGTCTTGAGCCTGCCGGTCTGCTTGCGGTCTTGCGGTCCCATGTTCGTTCTCCTTGTTGCTGCGGTCGTTGGGTGGGGGTTGAAAGGGCTTTACGCACGAATATATCATTACCCGTTTTCTGCGTCAACGGCCCCGGCGGGCGTTTGACTTTTTGGTTCATTCGGCATAATTTCATTGCAGCGACCAAAAATTTCATTAAAAATTCCGACCGAAAGGAAAAGAATGGCGCCACGGAAAAACTGTTTTGTTAAGGTCTCCGGGGACATGTTCGACGATCGCGTGCTTAACTGGATCAAGCGGCTTGGCGAGGAATACTTCGTCGTCGTCTGCGTTGGCGGCGGAAAACAGATCAACGACGCTTTCTGGAAAGCGCATCTGCCGATCAGGACGTTCGGACCGTTGGGCCGCCCGACCGACACGCTGGAAGAAAAGCAGTTGGCCAGATCCGTGCTCGAACAGAACCAGCTCGATGTCCAAGAGCGGCTCGCCGCGTTGGGCGCGTTCGTGAGCGTCGTCATTCCGGTCATCGAGATCGGGACGGTTCTCTGTCATGTGAACGGCGACCAATATCTCCTGACCGCTTATCACGGCTTCGACATCCTCTACGTCGTGACCACGCTCGACCGGCTGCAAAAGAAGAAAGAGCAATTTGCTCCTTATCCCAAGATCCAGGCCATTGGATTTTAGGGTCGTCAGTTTCGGACCGCCGTTGCGCGGTCCTTTTTTATTTGCCGGCATTTGCGACCGTTCGCCGATCGGGGTTAAACTTGTTGACTGCCATTAACTATATTTTTATGGACAATGAAGGATCGGTCGGATATTCAGCCGCAACGCCGCCGCAACCCGACATCAACCCTTTGCCATCCGCTTTTGCCTTATGGAAACGCGCCTGGGCGATCTTTCGGAAACGGACGGCAACCCTTGTCGGCATCGCCGCCTTTTCGGTGCCCCCGATGATCGTTGTCTACGCCCTGACCGCCACCAATAAATGGTATTGGGTCATGCTTGCGACCATCATCATGGTCTTGGGCGAGACCATGATGATGATGGCATACATCGTCGCCTTGGACGGCGGCGCGGCGATCGGCGCCAACGAGGCATACCGTCGCGTGTCGGGAAAATTGCCGCGGGCGATCTGGCTCATGTTCATTTCCTTTGTTGTGGTTTTTGGAGCGATGGGGTTATTGATCATTCCTGGCATCTTGTTTGCGGGTTGGTTCATGTTTGCGCTGTATGTTTTGGTTCTTGAAAACCAGGGCGGGATGAACGCGCTTTTTTACAGCCGCGAATACGTCAGAGGAAAATGGTGGGCGGCCGTCGGCTACATGCTCTTGCCGGCGTTCATTTGCGCGGCGCTGACGGTAATTTTAAATGCTTTGTTTTCGGCGCTCCGCCTTCCTTACGCCGCAGACGTCGTTAATATCGCCGTCAGCTTAACGGTCATGCCGGTTGCGGCCGTCTATATGTATTTGGTCTATGCCGGTTTAAAAGCGAGGAAAGGTCCGGTGGCGGTAAAAATTAGTGCGGGACGCAAGACGAAATATTTGGCCACCGGGGCAATCGGTTTAATTTTGCTGATTGTCTTTTTGGTCGGTTCGATCTTGATAATGCTGGGTCTGACGAAAGGCGGTCTAACGTCTGCGGATCAGTCGGCCGTTCCGGCGCTAAATAGATAAGCACGGTAAAAATCCCTCGCTTGTCGCGGGGGATTTTTGGTTTCCGTCTTAACGCTTGGGGAATTGATTAAAAAAGGACCAAACCCGTGGAGGTTCGGTCCGTTGCCAAAGCGTTTGTTCAAGGTCCGGGCGCGGCGTTGCGGTCGATGACGTATTGGAGGTAATCGCGCGCGTCTTTAAAGACCGCGGAATTGAAATACCAATCTTCGCCGTTATCGATCGGCCGGTCGATCATATCTTCCGCAAGCGCCGTCCGCATTTTCTTGAGCTTATCGAGGTAGCCCGCGTCGGTCGGCGCATAAAATGTCGAGGAGTCGAGCAGGTCGCCGGTTTCGAGATCCAGTTCAAGCGAATTCAACCCTGTCGTCACCGTCAGACCATAGTGGTCGGATGCCGCAGGCTTTTTATTGCTGATGTTGTTGGCAGCTCCCAGGCCGGAAGCGAATCTTCGGCCCGCGCCGTATCCGTTACCCTCGATATACACGAGACTGGTGTAATGAAGAGATCCGCCGAAATAGAGGCGTTCATGGGGAATCAGGTATTGATCGGTGAATTCGTACCGGTCCGCCGCATCGGTCAGAAAACGCGATAAGTAGGCGCTGTTGGCGCAGGCGACGCAGCGCGGACTCTGCCAGTAGAGCATGGCATGATCATTTACGAGAGTCGCATAGATCTTTTTCAGGTACTTGGTCGCGTCGCCGCCGACTTCCGGCGGGACGACAGTTTCGGCGGTTAAAATTCCCGATCCGTTCCAAGTGGTTGTATGGAAGATGCCGGTCTCCAAGTCGAAGTACTCGTCGGCGTTGGACATGAATGAGTAGCCATAACGGTCTGAAGAAAGAAATGCGTAGTGGCCGTAGGTTGGAGTGTCGGCTGGCCAATCGGCGCCGACCGTTCCGGAAATGGTTGATGATTCATTGGTGCAGGTCCAGGTCGTCGGGTAGATCTTGCCGGGGAACCTGAGCGCTGAGACGGGAACCGATTCTGTCAGGGAGCATTGATTATCGTTGTCGCCACCGCTATCGGCACTGTCATTATTGTCTCCGTCGGTGTTATTGCCGCCGTCGTCGCTGCGGCTGGTGGTGCTGGTGTTTAAACCGCAGCTTGGTCCAAAAGTGAGCAGTACGGCGAATGCCAGAAAGGCAAAAAAACGGTCTGTCTTTTCCATTGGTTCCTCTGCGGATTTGTTCGGTTGAAGTTGTCAGAGTGCTTACCGTGACTTCGGTTTATCGCAATACCTGAAGAAGTTCAAGTATTTGGATCTTCAATCTCGATCGTCGGCAAACCGGCGCCCGGCGTGCGGTCGCCTTTGACGATCCTTATCGGTTTAAGAAAATCGGTTTTAAAATTTAAAAGCAGGGCCAGATCGAGGCTCATGGCATGCAAGCTCTTTTTGATCTTCCAGTAATCATCCATGAGCAAATATTTTTTCGCACGCACGATGAGCGCCACCTTGGCGTCGGCAATGTAGCTGATCCGGTATCCGGCAATCGACCCCTTGCGCAGGTAGGGGATCGCCGCCGCCCTGAGTTCGTTTTCCAGGGCCAGGCAATAATCCCGCTCTTTGCCGAACCGGCCAACCGTTTTGTGCGCCTTAAATGCCGCGCCGACTATCGCGTAGGATAATTCCGAATGGAATAGTTCCGCCATGGATAAAACAAACATTACTTATAAGTCCGGTCGAACCTTTACGAAATGCGGGCAACTATTGAATTTTGTTAGCCCTGTACAGAGTAACCCACTTACCGATTTTAAGTAAGCCAATATATTGTTTAAGTTCTTTAACGATATTTTTGTTCGTGCTCCAGATACTTAATTGTTGGCGGCGAAATCCCATTCGCTTCAGCGATTCGCGGAAAATCTTTCTCGTGTTCGTCGCTGATTCAGGGATGTCAAAAGCAACCAGTATCTCCGAGCCTGCATCCAAATGTTTTTTAACGTTTGCAATTTTTAATTGGAGCGCGGCGATTTTTCCGTTCTGGGTCAGCCTAATGATAATCTTGTTTCCGATTTTTCGGGTTGTGATCCAGTCATTCTTTTTCAGGCGATCGATGGGGTATGGGATCCGTTCATATTTATAGTGAAGATATCTTCGAGCGCCTTCAACACCGAGCATCTCGGTTAGGGATGGGTGGTTAAGTTCAAAAATAAAATCATCAATGCTTTCAGCGATGAATAGCAGTGCGCGACCTGTTATTGATAGGGTTTTCCCGGTGATGCGCCTGATAGTTACCTTTTTCATAAAGGTTCGACCGGACTTTTAAGTAAAATCCAACACGGGCAGTGCTGGATTTATTAACGGGTCAGAATTTTGTGGTGAGCGGCGAACCCAGCCCTGTTACGTAATCGTAGCGACGGCGCGCGTCGCAGAAGTAGGCGCAGCCGCCGTTCGAGCCGCTGACGATGTCGCGGAAGTATTTGCCATTGGCGGCCGAAGCTTTGTCGGAATATAAATTGGCGGGGAGGGCGGAGAGGCCGAGCGAATGGATGGCGGCCCATTGCGGCGCGCCGGCGGAGGTGCCGCCCAGCACGTACCAATTGTTCTTTGACGTGCCGGTCGAGCGGTAGACGGAAAAGCCCGTCGCCGGGTCGGCGTTGTAGGAAACATCGGGAACGGCGCGGTGACCGTTGGCTTTAGGAATGGAATATTGTTTTTGCCAAACCGCTTCCGGTTCGTAGGCACTAACGCCGCCGCCGCTGCCGCGCCAAGCGGTCTCGGCCAAGACGCTTCCCGTCGATGAGAGTGCAAGCGACGTGCCGCCGACGGCGATAACGTTTTTCGATGATGCTGGCCAACTGACGCCATAGCCGCTGTCGCCGGATGAGGCAAAGAACGCGACGCTGCGCGTCGAAACAAAGTGGCTGTCGAGCAAGGCCTGGTCCGGCGACTCCGCCCCGCCCCAGCTCATGGAAACAGCGACGACGTCGGCGCGGTTTCGCGCGTAGTCGATCGCGCCCAGGAGGTTCGGTCCGCTCGGCGTTTTGGCGGCGATGAGCAGGATCTTGGCGTTCGGCGCAATGGCATGCGACCACTCGACATCGAGCGACGTTTCGAGCGCCCAGCCGGAATTCGTTGCCGTCCCGGCTGCCATCAAATGTTTTTCAAAACAGCCGTTCGCGCTCGTGCATGGCGATAAGCCAAATTGCTTGCTAAAGGCGTTGAGATCGCTTTCGATCGTCTTGTCGTCATAGGCGCCGATGATCGCGATCGTGCCGTGCCCGCCGGTCGCCGGCAGGTTGTAAGCCTGCTTGATCGCTTGCGGTGAAAGTCCGCGCGGCGCCGCCGAGGTTTTGCCGAAAATATGAATCGGCGGCCGCGCCTTGAATTGCGAAAATCTGTAAGCCGCCTGCGCGTGGTGCCATGGGACGATGGCGATGATCGCAAGGGCGGCAATGATTGGGAATAGTTTTTTCATATTTCTTTGTTATTTACATCAAGGTGTTGGTCCCCTGAATGGGGACGACGCGATGCCAATCAACTAATGCATGCGAATGAAACGAATTAGCTTCGCTATGCAGCATGCCCATTGGTATCATTCGCATGCATTCGTATATTAGTGTCGCGTCGCCGCCGTTCAGGCGGCCAATACCATAATGTTAAATAATGTATAGGCGCGTCTGGCGGCGGGGAGGAGGGTAGGCCGACCCCGCCGCCTTGGCGCCGTGGCTATGCTTTTGCGGCACCCGCTCCGGTGCCGACCTGCGATTCGTTCTTGCCGCGGATCCAGCCGACAGCGCGGCCGTTGCGCCAACTGCGCATGGCCGTGTCGGTGACGAATTCGCGGAGCAGGTCGGACTGTTCGCCCGAAAGCCGGAAGCGCTCGGAAAGCGCGCGGCATTCGCCGGAGAGAATGTCCAAGTAATTTTTCGGTTTTGCTTCGTTCACTTTGTCTCACCTCCTTTCTTCTTTAAACGCTTGCCAAAATAGACGGCGGTGGAAAGGATCCCGGCCGGCAGAACGGCCAAGCCGTACGGCAGGGATCGTTGCGCGAGCGACGGCGAGATTGGCGCCGGCGGTTTAATTACTGAAAGCGCGTCCGGCGCGAGCGCGGTCAACTGCAGATCGGGGTCGCTTTTTACCAGCAGGCCGGTCGCGGCGAGTTTGTCGCCTTTGGCGGCGCTGAAGTTTGTTTTGATCAACAGTGAAACGTTGGCATCGGCGATGCGCAGGCGCGTCGGTTGTTTTTCGACGATTGTCCCGGAAGTCGAAATTAGTTCGCCGACATGGTCATTGAGTCGGCTCATGGGCACGCTGATCGGTTCCGGCGGCGTGTCGTGGCCGTTGATTGCAAAGGCCGCGGCTTTACTCACCAAGAGGCGGGGGAGGGTCAGAGTTTGGGCCGTCGACCAAGCGCCGGATGCGGCGATGATGTCGCCCGCGACCGGCGCTGCCGTCAGGTCTTTCGGCAGCCTGATCTCTAGCGAACGGTTCTCTTCACGCACGACACAAATATCTTTGCCGACCACGCCTGGCGGCACAATTACCATCCCGGCGGCAGCGTTGTCTGTTTTTGTTGCGGTTTTCTTTGTGGCGGTTGTTTTTGTTGCGGTTTTGGAAATTGGCTCTTGTTTCTTGGTTGTTATTGCCGACTTGGCGACGGCTGTAGTTTTAATCGGATCAGACACTCCAGTGTTGATCACAAGGTTATTGATGATGATTATGTTGTCGGCTTTGAGCAATTTGTCGATCGTGTCGTTTTGCGTTTTTAAAAGATCGGCCAGCCACTGCGTATCGGTTTTTGAGATCTTTGAATTTTTCGTTTGGATATTTCCTTGGATTTTAGTTGTTAGTTGTTGATCGTTAGTGGCTGGTGCAGAAATAATATTCGTCGCCCCGGGCGTCGGCGTCGAAGTCATAACAAAATCGGCTCCGTCATTATTGGTATCGCGTCCGTCGCCGATCCTGGCGACGGCCACGCCCGGATCGCCGGCTGGCGCGTTCGTCAGGCCGTTGTCCCAATCGCCGTACGCGACATCGTCAACGATGTTCTTGTTTGCATCGCGCAGCGTGATAAGATCGCCAGAATTGTTAAGGCGGCTTGAATCAAATTCGATCAGTTTGAAGCCGTTCGGCATGATGAGTCCGTCGAGCGTGGCAAAATTTTTTCCCGTCCCGTCGGCCAGCGTCCAGCCGTCCAGATCGACGGCGTAGCCCGTCCCGTCAAATAGCTCGATCCATTCGTTCCCGTCGGCTGGCGCCGGCATGAATTCGTTGATCGTCACCAGCATGACCGCCGGCTGTTTGGCGATCGCCGGCGCCGCTGCTGTTTCGGCGGATTGAAGCTGCGGGCTGTCGTTCGACGGCGATATCGGAGCATTCGCATTCGCGATTGCCGGCTCGGCGGCATAGGTCTTTTGATCGATGATCGCCGCCGCGTCATTCCCGGTCAATAAAATTTGATTGGAAACAAGAAACACCGTGCCGCCAGCGGCGGAGAGCGCGAACGACGAGTGTCTCATGTCGCACGCCCCGGCGTAGTCTTTGCCGCAGACGACGTATGTTCCGTTCGCCGCGATCGCCGCGCCTTTGGCGAAGTTCTTTTTGTAATAAGTCGAACCGTTCGCGCTCTTATATTGGATCGACCAGCTTCCAAGATCGACGCTTTGCGCGGTCGCGTTCTGCAGAATAATGAACTCGTCGTCGGAAGTGGCGCCGCTCGCCTGGATCGTTACGATCGACGGATGTAGCGTCTCGGCCGCGGCGGTATAAGCGAAAAGAATGATGATGGCGATGATCATGAAGATGTATTTCATATGCCAATATTTTCCCGCGCCGCAGCCAGGGCGTGTAGCAAGTTGTCAGTTGTGCATAACAGGGTGCGCGAAACGCAGAGCAAGTAACGCAAAAAATGCTGTCAGTCGATGCTGACAGATTTTTGAATATCGATTATAGTAACCCCGAGCTCGGGTGGCGGAACGGTATACGCGGCAGCCTTAGGAGCTGTTGCCTTAACAGGCTTGAGAGTTCGAATCTCTCCCCGAGCATTAAAAAACACTTCGCAAAACGAGGTGTTTTTTAATGCCTAATTGAACGAACGGCTTTGAATATCGGGCCTTGATCTTTAGTGTTTAATGCACCATCATTAAGAATTCCCTTGCCGCGCCGTCTAATCATTGCCGGCCGCCCGGGGCTTGAAATAATAATCGAAACGTGTATAATGGCCCGTTGCTCATTTGATAATCAATAGGGAGGGAAAACGCATGAAAGCAGCCGTTACCAAGCCAGATAGCGGGAAACCGGTTATTCCGGTTATTGTCGATCCGGTATTCGATCATATCTCAACGACCAAGGGTCCGGCGCCGAGTCCAGTTGCTCTAGAAAAGGTCAGCCGCCTTTGTCGTGAATACGCCGAGCTGCGCGAAGGCCAGCCGTTCATGATCATTGTTCGCGAAGAGCGGCAGGCCGGAATTCCGGCGCGCGACTCGCTGATCCTGGCCGTTAAGCCCAGTTGGTCGTACGCAAGCGGCGCTCCGATGATCGCCGATGGCGAAGTTGTCCTGCACAGCAAAGAACACGCCCTTTACCACCGCGGCGCCATCCATCTTGAGGACGGCAGCGCCACGGTCGCTCCGGGCATGATCGATGCAACGGTCTTCGTCGCTTTCGGCCAAGCGGAGATCGGCCGCATGCTGTTCGGAGGCGCGCCGCTCGAAACGATCATGGCCGGTCCGCAAGGATTGCTCGCCGCCAAGCTGTTTCGCTTGGCCGACCGAATCCATTTCTCTTTCAGCATCGATCCGTTTCCGGGTTTGATGCTGGCGATCGGCAAAGCGGTCGGCGAGAGGATCCAAATCCTTAAAGAGGCGATTGCCAACAACGCCGACGGTTTTGTCCGCTCCGACCGCGCCCGCCTCATCATGCGCGAGTTGCGCCGGTACGGCTTTGCCCGCGATGACGTGGCCAAACTGATCGCGGCCGCCATGGCCAAAGAGGCCGACAGCGCCGTTCGTTCCTTCATGGAAAAAATCTTCGCGCCGCCCGTTTGACGGCGCGCGCCATTCTCAAGAGCTCCGTCGCGGGGCTCTTTCTTATTTGCGCCATGCCGCATTGATTTTTTCCAAAAAATCGTTATGCTGTGGGCAGCGTCTTTGAAAACAATTTTTGGCAACGCCAAAAGGGGCAGATAATGGAAAATACCTTGAGAAAAACGTTGATGATCGGCTCCTCCGGGTCGATCGGGCTGGCCATGATCTGGTCGCAGGCTTTTGACGAACTGCCGCGCGGCGAACCATTCCTGGTCTTGCATAACGGGCGCGAGAACGTTCTCGACGACCACGACGGCTGCGAGATCAGTTTGACCGCGCCGCCGGCGGAAAGCGCCGTCATGTCGCTGGCGGTAAAGACCGGCGAAAACGGGCGGCTGGAATGGGACGGGCGGCAAAGCGTCGTTGTCTTTCCGACCGATCGTTTCGCCGAATGGCGGAACGGGAGTGCCGGATTGTGCAACGCCAAGCTGCGCGTCAGCGTCGGTCCGTTCGCACCCGGCGACCCGTCCGACGGCCGGGCCTTCTTCGGGAAACAGGCGATCGAGGCGTGGCTGCGCCGCGAGGTCGATCCCGTTTCCGACGCCGACGCCGCTTCAAAATGGAACACCACGGTCGAGCGGCTGGTTCGCCTGGCCCTCGCCATCAATTGCGTCTTCGACTTTCCGGAATTCTCCACGATCGTTTCGGGGATCATAGTAGGCGACTTGGTGAAGTCGCTTGCCGATTTCGCTGTTCTTCCGCGAAAGTCGGCGCAGCAAAAAGCCGAGGCGCAAGCGCGCCAGCATCGCCAAGTACTTGAAGGTGGTCATTGAGAAAAGAATTTCGGAATTGTTCGATACCTCGGAAGCGTGATCGCGTTCGCGCTTCGCCTCGCCCGCAGGATCCGGTTCTCCGGACCCTGCGGGCTTTTTTATTTGTCCGGTTCGCCGGCATGGGCCGTGTTTTTTTCGGCGCGCCGGCATCTTGACGAAACGGGCGAAATAGTGTATTCTATCCGGATTGTCTGTTGACCGATTTTTGGCTGTACAAGACATGAAAGGGGGCGACAATGTGCGTCTCTCAAACCGATCTGATTCCGCGGAAAATCCCGCTGCCTCAATTCCCTGAGGGCTACCGTCCGGCCAAACACCGGATGGAAAACAGCCATCGCTACCGCGTTGTCCGATTCGCCACGGCGGTTGAAAGTACCTTCCAAAACGATGAAGCAACCGGTCAGGAAATTGAATCTAAGGTAACGGTTGTTCGCGCACGCGTGTATTTTGACGGAAAAAGCGTCGATGAGCTGAATGAATTTCTTTCGCGCTATCCCGGTATCGATACCTGGCGCGCCGGCAGCGCTTTCGATGTCCAGATCTACTCCGGCGGCGAGTGGAAAAAGATCTACAATCCGCCGTACTAGGTGAACAAGTCAAAAACAACGTTCTTTCTCTTTGATGGGACTGGCAGCCGCCAGTCCCGTTTTCATATTAAAATGGCTGAATTAAAGTAATTTCCT
>JAHFIF010000033.1 GCA_023246535.1 bacterium | reverse complement strand
ACCGCCGCGTATTCCATGTTTGAGCCGGCCGCGTAACCGGTTGAAGAAATCGTTTGCGCGCCGCCGGCAACGGCCGCGGCGGAACCAATGAATTGGGTTACGGTGTTCTGGTTGGCGTAAAGGGCGGTGTTGGGCCCGGCCGTCAACGCGGGACTGGCGTAAGGGCTGGAAAAGGCCGTGGCAAAAAGCATTGAATCGGCGGTCGTTCCCGAAAAAGCGACCGAAAGATTGTCCGCGATCGCGCCGGGTCCCATTGTCACGCCGACCGGCGCCGAAATTTTAACATTGATGAGGGCCAGGGCGGTGATCGCGATATTGGCCGCGTTGTTCACGGTCACCGTAATGCTCGTCGCACTGAGCGGGCCGGGCGAAGCCGCGCCCCAAAACTCCGACGTATCGTTCGGATTGGGCGTTGTTCCGCCGGCGAGTTTTGTCCAGGCGAGTGAACCGCCGCTGACCGATGAAACCTGCTCCCCGGAAAAGGCGCTGTCCGCCGTGATCGCGACGATGATATATGAGGCAGCGGCCGTGTCGACCGTGATCGAATCCGTGAGCGACGTAGACGCGGCGTTGCTCCACGGACCAGCCAAAACCGTCACCGGATTTCCTGGTGTTGAAGCGGCCATGATCTCGATTCCCGCATATTCAACGCTCGGCGCGGCCGTGTATCCGGAACTCGAGATCGTCAGCGAACCGCCGTCAATCGCCGATGACGAAGCGATCAATTGGGTCACGTCATTAACGTTGGAAACGACCCGGGTATTGGCGCCGGCGGTCACCGATTCAAAATCATACGGCGCGGTAAAGCCAGCGGCAAAAAGCATCGATCGCGCCGTTGCGCCGCTAAAACTTGCCGTCAAATTATTAGACGAGACGGCCGGCGCGATCGTGACTCCGACCGGGTTGGCAGTATTAACATTGGATAAGGAAACGACGGAGACCACGGAGTCGGCGGCGTTATTAAAATCAACCGTCATCGTCGCCCCGCCCAAGGCGCCTGGCGAAACCGCACCCCAAAATTCGACCGTGGTAATGCCGTTAGGCGCCGTTCCGCCGGCTATTTTCGACCAAACGAGCGAGCCGCCGGCAACCGAGGTCGCTTGCTCGCCCGCCGAACCGGTCGCCATGACCGCCATCAGCAAATACGAGGAACCGGCGGTCGTCACACTGACTTGGTTCGATAAGGAGCTATTCGCGGCATTACTGAACGGCCCGGCCGCAATGGACACCGGAGCAAGGCTCGCCGCCTTTGCTTGATCCGGCCTCATGCCCAAACCGAACAGGGCCAATGACGCATAAAACAAAACCGTCGCCGTCAGATAAAGATTCTTGCGCGCTGGCATTTTAAAGGTGGTTGTCATAGCATTGGCATTCGATCGGACGTTTCTCATTTTCAGAGAGGCGCGCCCACGGTATAATCGGCGAAAAACGAATCGGGAATGTCATCGATCAGCTGGTTCCAATTGGCGCCGTACAGCTCCCGCGCCTTGGCTTCGCTCGGCACCCAACGAAGCGTGCCGCCGTGCGCCACGACGTAAACCTTTGGATCGGTCTGGATCTTGACCATGCGCCTTCCCGGACGATACGTGACGTTCCCGCCAAGCGGCGTCGCCGCCATGGCCGCGTCGCTCACCATTTGCACCGAAGAAAAATCATCATACCAGCTGAAATAAACCCGATCATTCGCAAACACATAGCGTTTTCCGTCGGCGCCGCAATAATAAACCGACGGATAAGAAGCCTTGATCAGTGAGCCGGCGGCACAGAGGGACGAGCCGGAATTTTTCAGACCCTTGTCGGCGTTAATGTTCGGCGTCCCGGCCAAAGCCGCGCTGGGAACGTAAACCCCAGAAGCGTCTTGACTCGTTCCGCTCCCCGGCGCCGGCGTCGTTGCTGGCACCGGTGTCGACACCGCGCCGCCCGAACCCGAAGAAGCGCCGCCGGAAGAAGACGAACCGCCCGCGCTCGGTGCCGCCGCGTCGGCGGCAAAATTAGCCGTTACCGACACATTGCCAGAAACAGCCGCGTCGGTGCGCGGATTTTGCGTCGAAGCGTCGGACCAATTAACAAAATGGTAGCCGTTATTCGCCATGGCCGTGACCGCCGTGCCGTTCGCCAAATAATTCACCGTTTGCGTGGCGGCGCCCGTGATCGTGCCGTTGCCTCCGGAGAGATAATTAAGCGTATAGACATTGACCGCAAAACCGGCGCTGACCGCGAGGCCGCTCGACACATTGGCATCGGTCCGCGGATTCTGCGTCGAGCCGTCGGACCAAGCGACAAAATGATAGCCGGCATCGGCGACCGCCGTTACGGCCGAACCCGACGCGCCGGCATTGACCGTTTGCGAAGCCGATCCGGTCAGCGCTCCATGGGCGCCGGCGGCGTATGACAAAGCATAATTAACGACGGGCGGCGGGTTGGTTGCCGGCGCCGAACCCAAGGCCGCGACGCCAAAGCCGGCGCGCACGTAATCGTTGACCGCAGTGGCGGTGTACGCGCTTTGCCAATTGCCCTTGGTCTGCGAACGCATGGCGGCGATGAACGCGTCGACCGTCGCCGTCCCGCCGACGGACTGCATGTACGTTTCCAAATTGCGCGACGGATCGGGATAATTGATCTTGGCGTTGGTCGAACCGGTTTCGCCGCTCTTGGCCACCCAGCCGCTGTAGTCGGCCGGGGCGCCGGTCACCGATCCGCCCACCCAGGCGAAAGCGCTCGGCGTTGCTTGATTGTAATAATTATTTCCCGAAAAAGTTATCTTCCCGGTTGGCGTACAGCGGCACCAAACCGCCAATCCTTGGTTTTGATCGGGGTTTTGAATGGAATTGCCCGAAACGGTCACGCCCGACCACACGCTGCCCGGCCGCAGGCTCAAACCCGGACCGTTCACGCGGTACAGGATGTTTGACGCGATCGAGACGTTCGACACCGGATAATCGACCGGGGTTTCCATCCCGTCGCCCAAGGAAATTCCAAAACTGTTGCCGGAGAACGACAGGTCGCTGATGATGTTGCCGGTGACCGTCGAATCCTTGATGTCGTTAAGGCTTATCCCCCACCCCAAACCGCGTCCGGTCGGATTGTCGCGATTCGTTTGCAAGATGACGTTATTTTTAATCGTAAAACCCGTGAGCGTCGCTTGAGCCGGAACGCCGACGCCGCCGTCGGCCGCCGCCCCCAGCCCCACCTCGCTTTCAAAAATTAGATTGTCTTCAACGAGCGTGTTGGTTGAAGCCAAGGCGTGGTCGCTCCGGAACTTAACGGACAAGCTGGCGGCCCGAAAAAAGAAATTCTTGCGGACGACCGCGTTCTTGCATTCGTCGATGTAAATATTGTGGTTGAAGACCGTGGCCGCCGCGCCGGCCGCCGCATTCCATCCGTTATGATCGAAAACATTCTCTTCGACCAGCAGCCCGTCCACCCCGTAAATAAAAGCCGCTTGCGACATCGACCCGGAATTGAACGAGTAACCGTCCAAAAACCGATTGCGGCGCAGCGTCAAATTAGTGATCGCACCGCTGTTGTACTGCTGGAAGACGACGCCGCCCGCGAGAAAGCGAAAATCGCAATTCTCGACCAAGATGTCGTTGCCGCCGCCGATCCAGGCGAGACCGTTGGCGTCGGGGGCGGAACCGGAAAATGACGGCGACTGCGGATCCTTGCGCGGGTCGTAAAAATCCAACCCGATGAAATACAGGTGCCCGCTCGTCCCGGCGTCGCCATGATGAAAAATTTCCGTATTCCCCGAGCCGGCCGGACGAATTTGCGGTTTGGCGCCGGTCCCGTAACTGGTGATGACCATGGGCTCGTCCGCGGAACGCCCGCCGAAGGCCCCAACCCCGCCCAAATTCTCCGTCCAAACGTCGCCCGCTTTGAGCATCAACCAGTCGGGGTACCCGTTCCGCAGCAGCGACATGGCGCGCGACAAGGTTTTGACCGGATTGGCGTCCGACAAACCGTCGTTGGCGTCATTGCCTGCGCTCGAACTGACGCGAATTTGCCGCGAGTCTGCCGACGGGGCGACCGCCGTCCATCCGCCGGCATCGCGCGAAACGTGGAGCGTGTCAGCCCGCGAACCGATCGGTAAGATCGATAGGATCAAACAGGCGCAAATCGCGTAAACGGCGGACTTCTTGAACATATAAAAATAATTAAAAGCAATAAATAATGATATCGCCGATCGCGCGATGCGGCAATAGTCGGCTGTTGATAAAAAAACGCCCCGGACGGGGCGTTTTTGTTGCTGTTTTTTGGCGATCGATCCGACGCGCCGGTTACTGCTTCGGCAGGAACCAGGACGGATCGTACTGCACGCGGTCGTTGACGTGTTCGTATTTATACAGCTCGACATTGCTAAACCAGATCGGAATTTCGTATTCCGCTTCTTTAACGTTGCCCGAGGCGTGGATCAAGTTGCGGATCGGGCGGTTCTGGCTGTTCGACAAGGCGTAGGTGTCGTGCGAGAGGTCGCCGCGGATCGTGCCCGGCGCCGAACCGGCCGGTTCGGTCGCGCCAACCAGCTTGCGGACGAGCGAAACGCCGGCTTCGCCTTCCCAAACCATGGCGATGATCGGGGCGGACTTCAAAAAATCGACCAGGCCGTCTTTGATCGACTTGCCGTAGGCCAAATGGTCGGAATACGGAAAGACCTCGCCGTTGGCTTCGTACTTGGCTTTCGACTTGGTGAAAACGCCCATCATCCATTCTTCGGTCAGAGCGTAATGCTTGTCGACATCTTCGTGCGACGGATGCACCATTTTGATCGCCAAAAGCTTAAGGCCGACGCGCTCGAAGCGGCCGATGATCTCGCCGATCAACCCGCGCTGAACGCCGTCCGGCTTAATGAGAACGAGTGATTTTTCCAACATATGTTTGGCGAATGGATAATTCGTTTAAATTGAAGCTTATTTTATCCTTTCCGGTGAAACTTGTAAAGAGTTGCCGTCCGTTACCGCCGCGACCGTTCCGTTTTCATCCGTCCGATATCCGACAATGCCCCGGTTCTTAACGAGTTGCATGACGCGCCAGGCGGGGTTGCCGTAAGAATTTTTGGCGCCGACCGAGGTGGCGGCGTAAGCAGGCGACACGGCTTCGATGATTTTTTCGCCGGTCGAATAATTGCTCCCGTGATGGCCAACTTTGAGAAAATCGGCTTTCAGATCGGTACCGGCGGCGATGAGCTTATTTTCGACGACCGTGGTCGCATCACCCATGAGCAAAAAACGCTTTTGTCCGAATTTAAGCATGCCGACAATCGAAGAGTCGTTAAGGCCGTCGGAGTTGCCGTCATGTTCGCTGCCGCGGATGCCGGCCTGGGTGCCGGCGGACAAGACGTTATATTCCATATCGCCAACCAGCTCCGTTTTTATCTTTTGCGGGTCGTCGACGGGGATCTTGTCCTCAGCGATCAATTCGCGCCAAGTCCGGAACGACGCGAGCTGCACCGTGACGTCGGTCGCCATGATCCGGTCAACCTTATAGCGCGCCAGCACCTGCGCCAGCCCGTTTACGTGATCGGAATGCGGGTGTGTCAAAATGACCAATTCGATCTCGCGGTCCCCCGCCGGCATGGCGTTCCCCAGCCGCTCAAGCACCGCGCCGTTCGGTCCGCCGTCGATCAGGATCTGTTTATCGCCTTCCTGCGCCAGGATCGAATCGCCTTGGCCGACGTTAAAGACCGAAAGCGACATTTGACCTTTCGCCGCCTTGGCCACGAGCTCGGGCGGCGCCGTGGCGCGCTCGAGCGCTGGCACGCCAAAGATTAGCGCGCCGCCCAACAAAACCGTAAGCGAAAAATTTTTAATTTTCCTTTTTAATAATATCGTCATAATGGCGAACAACCATCCAAACCATGCCGACGGTCATGAGCGCGGCGGCGAACAGATTGAAGGACAAGCCGGCGACCGAAGCGCCCGGGATGCGGGCGAGCAAGGTAACGAGGGAAATATCGTAATTGGTGAAGAACACGGTCACGGCTCCGCAAAAACCCGTGAGCGAATGAATGAGCGATGACGCCAGCGCCCCGACAAAACCGACGAGCATGGTCGGCGCGACAAACGGCAGCAGCAATAAATTCGCCGGCAGCGCCACCAGCGACGTTTGTCCGAAGGCGACCAAAGAAACCGGCAGGGTCGCCAGCGTGGCGCCGGCCGTCGCCGCCACGGTTCCGCGCAGGTCATATTGTTCCGGCAAGCGTTTGGTGAACGGCTCAAAGAAAGGCGAGAGATAGATCAAGCCGAGCATGGCCGCGAGTGAAAGCAAAAAACCGATATCCGAAACGATGATCCTCGGCGAAACCGCGAGCATCAAGGCGGCGGTAAAAACCACCGTCCGGCCGCCGGCCGAACGGCGGCCGCTCGAGAGCGCGATGGTTCCAAAGACCGACATGACGGCGGCGCGCACGAGCGAGGCGCCGGCGCCGGTCATGACGACAAAAACGGCGATGCAGCCCGTGGTCAAAACCCAAGTCGCGTATTTACCGATGCGAACGAACCGAAAGGCCCGTCCCAGCCATTTATTGATCAAGGAAATGTTCCAGCCGGAAAGAGCCATCACGTGCGCCGTGCCGGTCGCGATGAAGGCGGCTTTAAGCGCGGACGAACCGGCGCCGCCGCCCACCAGCAAGCCGTCGAGGAAACCGGCGTGCGGCTCGGGCAGCATCAGGCCGACCGCCGTGACCAGCCAAGTCTTGGCCGCGATGAGCGCGGGAAAATTTTTGAGCAGATCGACCGCGTCGCCGGCGGCCGAAAGATACCGGGCCGCGCCGGTCAATAAAAACAGCCCGGCCATGATCAAGAGCCGAGCCGTTTTATTTTTGATGATAAGACCGGAAACGACCGCCAACAAGAAACAACCGAGCGCCGCCGCCAGCGCCCATTCCGCTCGGGCGTTGGGCGCCAAGACCGTGACCGCGACAATGCCGGCGATAAATGAACCGAGACAGGCGAGCAATGACGCAGACGGGGAATTGGCGATTTTCTCGAACCATGAACGCATACGGACGACGCCGGCGGGGACAGGCCCGCTGCCCGTCACCCCAGCGAAAGCTGGGGTCCAGAAAAAAATATGTTTTAGCGTTTCTGGATTCCAGCTTTCGCTGGAATGACAAAAACTATTGTACGACGATGTTCACCAGCTTGCCGCCGGCGACGACGATCTTTAAAACTTTTTTATCCTTGATCCATTCTTGGATCTTGGCGAGCGCGAGCGCCCGCGCTTCGAGGTCGGCGCTCGCGAGGCCGGCCGGCACGACCAGCCGGTCGCGCACCTTGCCGTTCACTTGCACGACCATTTCAATTTCATTATCGACGGTGAGCGTCTCATCGTAGGCCGGCCACGGTTCATAGGCGACGGTTTGCTTGCCGCCCAGGCGCTGCCACAATTCTTCGCCGAGGTGCGGCGCAAAGGGATAGACGAGTTTCGCAAAATCGCGTAGCGCGTCCGAATTTATCCGGTCGCATTTTTCCGCGGCGTTCACGAAGATCATCATTGTCGAAATGGCGGTATTGAACTTGAAACTTTCAATGTCGGCGCCGACCTTCTTGATCGTGCGATGCAGCTCGCGCGCGAGCGCCTCGTCAACGGACTTATCGTCGGCTTTTTCCAAAAGTCCGCAGACGCGATCAAGAAAGCGGCGCACGCCGATGACCGAAGCGGTCGACCACGGCTTGGCGTCCTCGAACGGACCCATGAACATGAGATACAAACGAAGCGCGTCGGCGCCGAAGCGTTCGACCAGTTCGTCGGGGTTAACGACATTGCCTTTGGACTTGGACATTTTTGTTCCGTCCTCGGCCAAAATCAGTCCCTGATTCGCCAATTTCTTGAACGGCTCGTTGGTCGGCACCAAACCGGCGTCATAGAGGACCTTGTGCCAAAAACGCGAATACAAAAGATGCAGCACGGCGTGTTCCGCGCCGCCGACGTAATAATCGACCGGCAGCCAGTGCTTCAAATTATCCGCGGCGGCGAAAGCGTTTTTATTCTTCGCATCGGCGAAACGCAAGTAGTACCAGCTTGAGCCGGCCCACTGCGGCATGGTGTTGGTTTCGCGCTTTCCCGGCCCGCCGCACTTGGGGCAGGTCGTGTTGACCCAGTCATGAATATTCACGAGCGGCGATTCGCCGGTCCCGGAAGGTTCGTATTTCTCCACCGCCGGCAGTTTGACCGGCAGTTCGCTCTCCGGCACCGCCACGTTGCCGCACTTGGCGCAATGAATGATCGGAATCGGCTCGCCCCAATAGCGCTGGCGCGAAAATAGCCAATCGCGCAATTTATAGTTGACCGTCCGTTTGCCCTTGCCCGCCGCCGTGAGCGCATCGGTAATTTTTTTCTTGGCGTCCTCGGACGAAAGGCCGTTCCATTCGCCGGAATTAACCATGATCCCGGCTTCGGTGTAAGCGCGCGCGTCGTCATGCGGCGCGCCGGCGGGCGGCGCGATGACGAATTTGATTTGGCAGCCGTATTTCTTGGCAAAAGCAAAGTCGCGCGTGTCGTGCGCCGCCACTCCCATGACCGCGCCGGTGCCGTAGTTCGGCAAAACGTAATCGGCGATCCAAACCGGAAGCTTTTCGTCGGTGAACGGATGGCGGACGTAGGCCCCGGTAAAGACGCCGGTCTTCTCCCCTTCTTCGCCGGTCCGGTCCAAGTCGCTTTTCTCGCTCGTCCGTTTAATGTATTTTTCAACTTCTTGGCGCTGGCCGGCGGTCACGATCTTCGCGACCAACGGATGCTCCGGCGCGACCACGACGTAAGTGACGCCCATGATCGTGTCGGGGCGCGTCGTAAAGACCGGCAGGTCGAATTCCAGCGCCGTCATGGCGTCGCCTTCTTCGCATTGTCCGCGGAAGCCAATCTCCGTTCCCTCGGAGCGCCCGATCCAGTTGCGCTGCATCATTTTGATCGGTTCCGGCCAATCCAGACCGTCCAGGTCGCTTTCGAGCCGGTCGGCATAGGCGGTGATCCGCAGCACCCATTGCCGCAAAAACTTTTTCACCACTTGCGTGCCGCAGCGGTCGCATTTGCCGTTGACCACTTCCTCATTGGCCAAACCGGTCTTGTCGGACGGACACCAATTGATCGGCATCTCGGCCTCATAGGCCAAGCCGCGTTCGAATAATTTCAAAAAGATCCACTGCGTCCATTTGTAATATTCCGGATCGGTCGTGTCGATCTCCCGGTCCCAATCGTAACTGAAACCGAGCGCCTTGATCTGGCGGCGGAAATTATCGACATTCTGTTTGGTGATGATCGAAGGATGGATGCCGGTCTTGATGGCGTAATTTTCCGCCGGCAACCCGAAAGCGTCCCAGCCCATCGGATGAAGAACGTTAAAACCTTCCATCCGCCGCTTGCGCGCCAAAATGTCGGTGGCCGTGTAGCCTTCCGGATGCCCCACATGCAAACCCGCTCCCGACGGATACGGGAACATGTCGAGGATGTAGAACTTTTTCTTTTTAGAATCGGCCTCGGTCTTGAAGGTCTTTTCCTTCTCCCAAACCTTCTGCCACTTGGGCTCGATCTTGCGATGGTCAAAATTCATACTTCTCTATTCTACACCCCTCTGGCCAAAATCGTCTTTTCCAGGCGCCGCAAGGCGTGGATGTACGCCGCGGTGCGCAGGCCGGTCTTATAATCGCTATGGATGTTCCAGATCGCCGCAAAATTCTCAACCATGATCGGCTCAAGCTTGGCGAGAACGTCGGCCTCGCTCCAAGAAACGCGGGCCAAATTTTGCACCCATTCAAAATAGGAAACGGTAACGCCGCCGGCGTTCGCGAGAATGTCGGGGACGACCGGGATGTGTTTGGCGGCCATGATCGCTTCGGCTTCGACGGTCACGGGGCCGTTTGCGAGTTCAATGATCGCGCGGGCGGCCACGCGCGGCGCATTCTCGGCCGTAATGACGCCCTCAAGGGCGGCTGGAACCAAAATGTCGCAATTGATCTCCAGCAATTCGGCGTTCGTGATCGGCCGCGCGCCGGGGAAACCGGCGAGCGTTCCGTGCTCTTCTTTCCAAGCGGCAACTTCGACCGGATCGAAGCCGCCTTCGTTGACGACGCCGCCTTTGGAATCGGAAAGCGCAATGATCTTATAGCCGGCTTCTTGGGCCAGGCGCGCAAAGTGGTACCCGACGTTCCCGATCCCCTGCACGGCGATCCGCGTGTCATGGGCGCGCAAATTCAATTTGGCGACCAGTTGGTCAAGGACGTAAAAGCCGCCCTGTCCGGTCGCGGCTTCGCGCCCTTCCGAACCGTAGAGCGCCAGCGGCTTGCCGGTGAAGGCGCCGAACGCGTTCTCTTTTGCGAGGCGCGAAATTTCGTCGAC
>JAHFIF010000120.1 GCA_023246535.1 bacterium | reverse complement strand
CGATGCCAACGGCCTGTTATTCGTTCGCGACTCGGGAATTGAAGGGCGAACGGTTGCCGGCGGTTCATGGACCCACGTGCTTTTCGGCGGCGCCTGGGAAGGCGATCCGCAAACGATTAAAAAATTGCGTGCGGAATTACTAGTCCCCTATTTAACCGCCGGTACGGACAAAACCTACGAGGGACGAGAAGCGCGCGGCGTTTATTTGGAAGAGTTGGAGCGCGACACTTTGCAATATCGCTTAATGCACAGAGGCTACGAAAAATTTAACCCGCGCTTTGGCGGTCTCAACGCACCGCACGCCCGCGCCGTCGACGGCGCGGGCGCCTTCTGGGATTCCGGCTACCGGCAAACCGCCACCAAATTATTTGCCAACCGCGTTTTCCTGCCAAAAATCTCCAAATAAATTCTGAATAGAAAAAAGCCCGAGCAGAGTTGCCCGGGCTTTCGTTATGCGTTACGAACGATTCGATCTAGTACGACGGATTGGAACCGCCGTTACCATCACCACCGATCCCCGTCAGATTACGAGGAACGGTGCTGCGACGGCGCGGGGCGATCTCCGGACGACGAGGACCGCGGGAGAGCATGACGCGCAGGGTCGGCAGCGAGCCGGTCCGGGACGCTTCGTTGTATTCGGCGATGGCGCGCGGTGCCTGGCCGCGGAAGGCCAAACGCCCAACGCCTTCCTTCATGTGATCGCGCAACCACGACTGGTGCGCATCACTCTTCGGGTCGATTTCCTTGGTCCGCATCACCGCGAAGTAGGCAACCTGCTTGGCCTCGAGACTGACCTTCGACCAATTGACGCGGCCGATGCCCATGCCGTTCTTCTGGAGGGCGCGGGTCGGATCGAGCGGATCAGCGTCGTAGATGCTCTGTGCATCGACGCCGACACGAATCACTTGGTGAGGGCTTCCGTCGGCATCATCATAGATATCGTTCTCGGCCGGCTCACGACCTTCTTCCATTCCCTGGATATACTCAACAGTCAAGGGTCGATTGATCGAGCCGTCCCCGTCGATGACCACGATCGGGATGCCGCCGAGACGCTGTTCGACCTGACCCATCATCGTGAGGTACAGGTCGCGGCGCTTCGGGTTGTAGCCGGCAACGAGGCTGGGGATTGGCACAAGATCGGCCAAGCCCATATCGCCGCCCTGCCCGTTCATGAGCATCATCATCATCATTGGATTTCCGCCGAGCATGTCGGCGAAACCGTTCATTTGAGCGCCCGATGGCGTTGCGCCCTCGGGAATCTCAGCGGTCGGATCCACTGCCGCAGCCGTGGCAGCAACCGGTGCGGCCGGAACCAAGGCAGCCAGAACAGTGCGAACCTTGAGGGTCTTCATGCCGATACCGGTCAAATCCGACTCCTTGAGGGAGGCGAGGTCGGCAACGGTTTCAGCACCCAGGTCATCCTTGATCTTCCCGATCATTTCCGCCGGGACACCGAGCGCGGTCAAGCGCGTGGTAACCTCGTCGGCGACGGGAGCAGTAGAGGTATCGGTATCAACGGTAGCAGGAGTAGTGGACGGATCGCTCATGTTCATTTCCTTTTCTGAGGGTTGACTGCATTTGCCGTGTTACCGGCACATCTTATCAGTTTCCGTAGGCCCGAACGAAACCATCCGTACGGGCACGCCTAAGTTTTCATGGAGCGTATCGGCACAGAGCTTATACAACTTTTTTGGCTCTTTGTCAATAGCTATTGGTATTTTACTAATCACGGGACGGCAATGGAAAAGCCGCTCCGTTAGTCCTTGTTGGTGCATCAGCTGCGCCTCGTCTTCGCCGAAACGGACTTTAATGCCGCCACTTGGCGTAAAGTATCGTTCATCGTCCGCGCCGTCGTAACGCAGGCACAATTGCCAGCCACGATTCGCATTAATCTGGTCAAACCAGGTAACGGCCAGACCGTCGTAAGCCGACGGGCCGCCGGACGCGGCAATCGCGTAACGAAGCAGGTTTAGGTCCAACGGACCGACGCGCACTTCGCCCCGATAGCGATTATTCCGCTTATGCGAACCAGATAACAGCTGCTCGGTCATTTCCGGGTCAAACGTGGGCATCGGTCCGGCGCCATGCCGGATTTGATACGCCCGCGTTACCCCCAAACTTACAATTCGACCGTCGTAACCGGCATTTTCAATCATCGCCCGCGCAAAACGCGGCAAGGTTCGCAACGCGCTCGTGTGCGGATGAAAACCGAGATAGTGATCCGTGAGGACCCCGTGCGAACTTTCAACGACAACCACGCCGTCCTTGGAGAGAATTTCTCGCTCCATGTATTCATGGTTAACGATTTTCGCGCGCCGGGAAACCTCACGGAATCTTTGCTCGATGTGACTGATGAAACCGGGATCATTCAACAAGAGAATCTCTTGGGCAACGGCCTCGCGGTCGTTTTCTAGAAATTCTCCCATGATGATTGCTTCTAGATCGCGCTGGATTGCCTCGCGTTGCGCGACAATAAGGTCGCGCAAATCCGTCCGTGACAAGTCGCGAACGCGAATTGCCAGTTCCGGATGCCGCGCCAACATGCGATAGGCCTCGCCAACGCCGGTACCAACGGTACCGCGCGGCGAAGCGCCGCGTGCCAATTCTTTAAGATGCGAGGCCACGCCGTGAAGCGGCGTGGCGCAGAGCGCCTCTTCGTCGATGGTAAGAAGCGCGAAGGGGTCATGGATGCCGTGTTCATACCGGAGTTGGGCCGCTTCGTTAAGCAACCCCTCCGGCGTCACCACGAAACGCCCAGAAATGTGCGTGCGCACATCTTCAAACGTTCCGCAGCCCCATTGGCTGAAAGCATAGCTTTCACCCGCCGAGGTAACAACGCCATGACTCCCCTGCGCCCCGCCGACTTTAATGATGGTGTGGGCATGGCACTTTAATGAAGTTTCGTGCACCACCCCGCCCTTGCCGCCGTCTCCAGGTCCGAGATCGGTGACAATGATTGCCATTTTTTCCATGGTCACCGATTCCTTTCCTTAGAGTTTCCAGCTATTGCCGGCCGCGGCGTCCGTTTGTGGCGCTTCAGCCGGCGCGATTTCCGTTTCCAATTCGGACGGATCAATTGGCCACAGGTCGGTCTTCTTCCGAAAGAGATCGCCGGCCTTGGGACATTTGCCAAAGTTGGGCAAACTAGCTTGGGCGCCCAACGGGATTTTCGCCAACGATCGCATCAGGAACGCGGCATCGCCTGCCTGTACATTGTTCCGCCGCAGAAAAGCCTCGGCATTGGCGAGCGTCAGCGTTCCTTCGGTCAGTCCGATAATGGCGGCCTGCGTCTGCGGCAACAATTCCGTTGACGGCAACGAAATGACGCGATCCGGTCCATAGTGTTTGAACCAAAACT
>JAHFIF010000032.1 GCA_023246535.1 bacterium | reverse complement strand
GACCCGGTCGTCGTTAGGGTGCGGCCAAAGATGCTCGCATTAGTGCATTTGTGCCAGAACGTCTGCCTCCGATCGCGCGTCGGACATCGATCTGGTTTCGTCTTCCTTTTGCCGCCGGCTGGCCGCTTCCAGGGCCAGTATGATCCGGGCGGAAACGTCCGGCTCGTCCTCGGCGATAACGAGCAGCATGGCTTCCGCCGCCAGCCGCGTGTCGTCGCTGTAAACAGCAAAGCCTTCCTTGCTCAAAACAACGGCCTTGATCACGCGCCGCAAAAGATCACGATCGCCGGGGTCGGAAAGCCGTTTGAGAACCGGCAAGATGCGCCAGGATTCGATCACCGGCAAACCGGCAAAAGCATCGCCGGTCAAATACCGCAACTGGTCGATCAACAAAGCCTGGTCGTACGGCAGTTCGTCGGCGATGAACATGTTGACGGCCCGCACGTAGCAGCCCATGGCATTTTCCCAATCCTCGCGCGGCCGCGACCGGCCGTCGCGTTCGTCTTGAATGATCTGCCGCATTTTGGCGTCGGCTTTTTTCTTCCAGACGTCGGCGATCTTCGGGTCGAAGAGCAGCGCCAGAAACGGGTTGTATCCGGACGCGTCGTCCATGTTCCAATACGACGAGATGTCGTTCAAAGAATAGATGGCGAAGAGCCCCTCGGCAATGTCCGGCGGCACGCGCGGGATCAGCTGCCGGATGCCGTCATTGTAAACGTCCAGCGCCCGGTGATATTTGTCGGGAATGGCGATATGCAGCGTCACCCCGCCGCCGCCCGCGACCGCGTGTTTCGGCGCCGGCTGGTGCTGCGGAATAAGCGCGACCCAGAAACCGACGATCACCCTGACGGCAAACGCCGCGAGCTCGTCCGGCATTGTTTCCAGAAAACGGGCGCGGTCGTAGAACTTCCCAAGCTCGTCATGCCAGTAAAGCGGATTGAATTCCGGACCGGGCACCAGCAGCAGGAACAGCGCCCGCTCTTTGAAACGCAATCCGACGCTGGACGACAAGAGCTCAACCAGGTCGCGGTGCTCACGCTTTCTGAGATCGACCCATTTCTTCCAAGCCGCATCATCGCTGGCCGGAAACCAATTCTTGGCGAACATTTCGGGCTTGATCGGCGTTCTTTTCATTTCTCCCCCTCTTTTTCCGTTATTGTTGCGATTAGTTGTTCAAGACCTTCGCGAAAGATTAACGCGCGCTGGCCGCGTTGTCAATGGTTGACGCCGGGCAAAAGAGCTGATAAAGAGAGAAAAGAAGGAGGCGACGTGAATACGGAACAAAAAGCCCTTATCATATCACGACTGAAAAATTCCGACGTGAGGAGCGTCGATTTTGCCGCTGCGATCAAGACCTACGCCGCGCACTCGCCATACGCCTACCGCGAACCGGACGAGCCGAAGAAACAACGGGGAAAGATGGAAGGCTTTTGGGAAGAAGCGGCCGAAGCGCTGGCCGAGCGCTTTCTCGCGAGCCCCGACCAATTCCAGACGCTGACAAAAAAATATCTCTCCTGCTTTACGCTGGCGGTCTTTTGGAACCGCGTAACCGCCGCGCTCGACGAACTGTTGAACCGCCAGCCCTGCGAAGAATACCCGACCGGACCGATCTTTGAACTGATGGCCGACTATTCCCCCTCGTGCGCGACCTGCGTCGCCCGTTACGAACAAGAATTCGAACACGTCCATTGGCGCAATCGCCGATTTGCACCGCTGGGCCTCACCAAAATGCTCATGCGTTCAAGCCGCGCCCGGCGGTATCGCTGCTCGGCATGAACGAACCAAAAAAACGAAACCTTCCCGGACCCGAACGCGGGTCTTTTTTCTTAAAAAACGATTGGCGCCGCTCCGGCGTGAAAAGACCGCCGTCAATTGACCATTTTGGCGTTTTGGTCTATGGTTATTCATCGTTCTTCAAACAATCATTAATACAATCCTCATCGGACCCGGGCTCGGGTCTTTGGCCAGATGACGCACAGGAGGGTAGGAACATGGGCAACGGAAACACATGGCACGCCGTCAAGGTGGCCTTTGTCCGAGCGGATGAACTCAAGCATTTGATCAAGGCGGAAATTGGCCTGACCGACCGATATTTGTCTTTCGTCGCGCTCATGCCGAACGGCGAAAGACGGAGGGCGGAAATTCGCGTCGCCTCCGAATCCGGCGACGGAACGCAGCATCGTGAGACGACCGGCAAACTGATCCGCGGCCTGGACGAAACCGGCGCCAAAAAAATGATCGCGCGAATCAACCGCGCACTCGCCGGCAGCGGCACGGTCCTTAAAGAAGTGCGACGCGAGGTCGTTAACGGCAAAAAGCTTGTCGTTTACAAACGCCGCGACCCGCGCGCCCTGGCGCCCCGCGACGACGAAACGCCGGCGCCCGTGGTTCACGATCAAAACACCGAAATTACCGTCGTGAACTTTCGCTATGCCGACGTCGACATGACGCGGCGGCGCTCCGATTGACCGCGCAAAAATGAGGCTCCCCCGAGGGAGCCTCTCTTTTTTAACCGTAATTAAAAGCGCCCCAATTTCATCGGGGCGCTTTCTTTTAAACTCCGACCTTAAAGTTGCAAATGTCGCCTTCTTTCATGACGTAGTCCTTGCCCTCGGTGCGCAGCAGGCCCTTGTCGCGGCAGCCGGCTTCGCCGTACTGCAAGAAATCCTTATAGTTGATGACCTCGGCGCGGATAAAGGCTTTCTCGAAATCGGTATGGATGACGCCGGCGGCCTCCGGGGCTTTGGCGCCCTTCCTAACCGTCCAGGCGCGCGTTTCGTCCTCGCCGGTGGTGAGAAAGGTCATGAGCCCGAGCGTGTCGTAACCGACGCGGATCAACTGGTCGAGGCCGCTTTCTTTCATGCCGAGGTCGGCGAGCATGGTTTTGGCTTCGTCCGGCGTCAGTTCGGAAAGTTCCGATTCCAGCTTGGCGCAAACCGGGATGCGCGGCGCCAGGTGTTCGACGCCGTCATTCCAAGAGCCGTCGGCAATTTGGTCCTCATCGCAATTGATGATGTAGAGAATGGGCTTGGCGGTCAAAAGCTGGGCCGCTTTGAGGAACGGCTTTTCATCGTCGGTCACTTCAACGGAACGCGCCGGCTTGCCGTCGGAAAGCGCCGCATGCAATTTCTCCAAGAGCGCGATTTCAATCTCCAATTCGCGGGAAGTGCCGGCGCGCAGCTTGCTCTTGAGCGAATCCAGTTTGCGCGTCACCGATTCCAGGTCGACGATCTCGAGCTCGGTCATGATCACTTCGACGTCGTCCTTGGGATCGATGCGGTTGGCGACGTGAATGATGTTCGGATCCTTAAAAGCGCGCACGACCATGGCAATGGCCTGCGTCTCGCGGATGTTGGCGAGAAATTTGTTGCCCAGCCCCTCCCCCTTGGAGGCGCCGCGCACCAAGCCGGCAATGTCCAAAAACTCAACGGTCGCGTGGATCGTTTTCTTGGAATGCGATTTTTCGGTAAGCTGCGCCAACCGCTCGTCGGGCACCTCAACCACCCCGACGTTGGGGTCGATGGTCGCAAACGGATAATTGGCCGCTAGCACCTGCTTGCGGGTTAAAGCCGTGAAGAGCGTTGATTTGCCGACGTTGGGCAAGCCGACGATGCCGATCTGAAGTGACATATTTACTGAATGTCTAATATCTAATGACTAATGTCGAATTCCGACGACGATATACGTACCCTATCGCGACAAACCGATTCTGTAAACGGCGGGCGCGGCTTGTCGATAAAAAAACTCCGGCGGGCGCGAGGCCAGCCGGAGCGAAACGACGTTTTCGGACGTTAGACGTTATACGGAGACTTGGATGCCCATCCCGTCGAGCTCGCCTTTGAGGCGGGCGAAGGCAAGGGCGGCGGCTCGCTTGAGCCCGTCGCCAAAGGGCTGGGTTCCGAGCATTTCCTTCAGCCAGTCATTCCCGACCAGAGCGGAATCACCTTCGACGACGATTTGTTTCAGGACCAGCAGATCCGTTCGCGCGTCAGTGATCCAAACAGGACTGCCGACAAAGCCGCGGACCTCGCTTCTTCCCACGTCGTCGATGCGGAAACGCAGCATGGCCTTGAAAAGGTCAGCCTGAACGCGGCTCAGGGCATGCGCTTCCGGAGAATTTTCCCCCGAGAGAAGACGCATCTTGGTATTGCACCACATCAGGAATCCCCTGACGTCGTCGCGCCACGGAAAACGGGCATCGGGGCTGAAACGCAACGGCTTCGCGAAGAGGCCGACGATGCGCGCCACCAGTTGCGGATGGCTGCGAAGAAATCGCGTGTCTTCCGGAACGGTCTTTTCGTAGGCAGACGGTTTGAGGACGCGGCGCACCAGCATGGTCACGGCCTTCATCCTGACGGCCGCCCACCAAGGCATGTCGGATCCTTCTTTGCTTTCCGCGATGCCGATGAGCGTCAGGACGGCTTCTTCGGAAACCGTGCCAGCGGCGATGCCAAAAATGTCGTGCAGCAGCCCGAGTTTTTCGGACAGTCCGGTGCTCGCGTTCCAAGCGCGCGTCCACTCGGCGAAGTCGGTTGCAACATGAAGCGGGCGCGGGGTCAGATCGGGTTTTACCACAGTTTCTTGCGCTGTTGTCATGGTCCTATCCTTTCCATTTTCATTATGCCGCCAATTTTGGTCGGCCGCGTATAATGCCATATTTTTTGCAAAAAGTCAAGACTGACGCCCTGGCCGGTATCATTTAGAATTAAAAAGTCCGCAGGCGCTTGGCGCTTGCGGACGGGCATGCTGATGGCGGTTATGTCTCTCAGCCGAAGGCGCCGCGAACTACGGAGTCGGCGACCTTGGCGGCCATGGCTTCTTTGACCTTGTCGAGGACCATTTCTTGGAACTGCGGACTTTCGCGCAGCGCCCGTTCGACGACCCCCTTGGCAAAGTCCTGCATCCGCCCCAGGCTGTTCATGTCGCTGATCACGCGATCGACGGCTCCTTGGAAGGTCGGCGCGGCTAGGATCGTTTGGACGATGCTGTCGGTCTGTCCCTTCCCGATCTGTCCGATGCCGCTTTCCACCAAGTCGCGAAGTTTCTTATCCAACTTCGTTCGCAACTTGGAATCTTCAAGAAAACCGTTCACCAACCCGGCAACCCCCAACCCCTCCCAAATCGACGCGCGCTGGTCGTCGTTAAGACCGTCCCAGCTGTCGACGTCTTTGATCAAGAGGTCGGTGATGGCTTTCATCAATTCGGGGTCGCGCGCTTCGATCAGGGCTTTCGCCTGCGCCTTGAAATCAACGGCTTCGGCGACGTCATCATTGTCGACCTCGAGCTCGTCGATATAGTCGACGAGCTTTTCAAGGATTTGATCGAGCACCTTCTTGCGCAGGTCGCCGTCTTCTTTAAAACCCTTCGCGACCATTTTTTTGACGTCGACCTCTTCCTGCACGGCTTCGGAAAGCGCTTCGGAGAACCAGTTGTCCCCCTCGTCGATGGCCTCTTTGATTTCATCGACGACCGCTTGCACCAGAATGCCGTGCAACTCCTCGTCCTTTAGCGCTTCCGCCACCAGCTCCCCAAAGTCGACCTTGTCCCTGACGGCGTCCGTGAGCGAGTCGTCGTTTTCGTCCTCGATCAAGTCCTTAACCGCCTTGATCGCCGCCTCTTTCAGGACGCGTTTGAGCCTGTCATCCTGCATCGCCTCGGCGACGATCTCGCCGTAGTTGATCTCGGCCTTTACCGCTTCGACAAAATCATCGTCGTCGCCAAGACCCTCGAGGATCTCTTTGACCTTATCGTTGAAACTAGTCGCTGCCATGTCCGTAGCCTCCTGTCGATTAAAGGTGCGTGCGTTTCGGGCGGACTGCCGCCCGACAACGCGGCAACGTTATCGTAATCGCCGTTTTTGTCAAGCCGCCTTTCGCCCAACCGGACGATTTGTGCTACAATCAGGTTGCTAAAAGCTAATCCCTAACACCTAAAAGCTATGTCGGTAAAACGCGTGGTCAAAGGCTTTGCCCTGGGCGCGGCCCTCGGCGCCGTCGCCGGAATTTTATTCGCCCCGCAAACCGGAAAGAAGTCGCAAAAAGTCGTGCTTGCCAAAGCCCATGCCATCAAAGGCATGATCGCGGCCAAGGCGGCCTCGCTCAAGAAGTTCTCGGAAGCGGCCTACACCAAGCTGGTCGAAGAAGCCGTCCTGATCGCCAAGGAACAGAAGATGACGCAGAAAGAGATCAATGCGCTGAAGAAGGACCTGATGGCCAAGTACAAGGAGCTCAAGAAGCAGTTTGAGAAATAGGAAATTTTAAAAACCTTCCTCGCCAAGAGGAAGGTTTTTGTTTTCAAGACTACGGGTGGAAGAAAAACGCCACGGCGATAATGAGGTAGGCGAAAACCAGCTGGACGCCTTCGAACCAATTGCTTTCGCCGTCGCCGATCACGGCGTTGGTGATGAGGATGGCGAAGAAAATGCTGAACAATTCAAAGACGTTGAAAATGAGGTCCATCGGCTTGCCGACGACGAGGCTGGCGATCACCAGCACCGGCGCCACCAGCATGATTATTTGCGTCGAGGAACCGATGGCAATTTGCACCGACAGATCCATGCGGCCCTTGATCGCCACGGTAATCGCCGACAAGTGTTCGGCGATGTTGCCGATGATCGCGACAAAAACCACGCCGATGAACAATTGCGTCCAGCCGAAACTCGCAACCACCGGTTCGATCGAACCGACTAAAATGTCGCTCACCCAGCTCACGGCCAAGGTCGCGGCCAGCAGGATAACCAAGCTTTTGGCAACGCTCCACTTCGGCTCATAGTCGGCGACCTCTTCCGTATACAGATGCTTGTGCGTATGCAGCGTGAAGAACAGGTAAGCGCCATAGGCAACGATCATTAAGACCGAGACCAAAAGACTCAGGTTTTCGACCGTCCCCGACCCGGCGCCGGGCGCCGTCCAGACAAAGACCGCCGGGATGATGAGAGCGATGCTCGCGAGCAGCAGCGTTGAGGCGCTCGTTTGCACGGCCGTCACGTTGAATTTTTGCTTTTTGCGCTTGAGCCCGCCGAAGAAAATGGCCGTTCCCAAGACCAGCAGCAGATTGCCGATGATCGAACCGGTGATCGACGCTTTGACGACCTCGGCGAGGCCGGCGCGCAAAGCAAAGATGCCGATGATGAGCTCGGTGGCATTGCCGAAAGTCGCGTTCAAGAGCCCGCCAATCGCCGAGTTGGTCCGGCCGGCCAGTTCCTCGGTCGCTTCGCCGATGAATTTGGCGAGCGGGATGATGGCGGCGGCGCAGAGGAAGAAAACGATCATCGGCGAAAAGCCGGCGTAGTGGGCGGCGAGCGCCACCGGGAAGAACAGGAGAAGGACGATGAAAAATTTATCCATATGTAAGATACTTTTAAGTATTCTATCATTTAAACGCTTAATTTTAAACTTATGGAAAAACTTTCTTTTTCTGTAAGAGGGAGGGGCACAAGTTCGCGAAGCCTGTCCCTCCCTCTTACGATCACCCTCCCCAGCGCGCAAACTCCTCGTACCTCGTCGTGATGGTAACCCCGCGCCCCGCCAGCCGGCGGCAGGGGGCGCGGGGTTTCATTTAAGGTTCAATTAGAAACAATAAAAAAATCCCTCTGTTTTCCAGAGGGATTTTCAGAAGACTACTTCTTGCTGCAGCAGCAGCGGCAGGAGCGTTTCATGATCATGGAGATGCCCAAGATGATCACGATGACCGAGAAGGCGACGCCGGCGCCGGCGCTGCCTAAGACGCCGAGCACGGAAAGCAGCATGATGACGCCGACCGCGATAATGATGATCGGGCCGGTCAGGTGATGCGGGCAGCGGCATGCCGACTTGGTCGGACAGCACCCATTTTGCGAATTTTCCATGCCACCCTTGTTCATTTCTTCATTCATAGCGATTTGATGATTGAGTTAGCGCGATACCGCCATATTAGCACCATTTTCCCAGTCCGTCACCATTTTTCACGAGGTGTCGCCTCGTGAAAAACCGGGTCATATAAAAAGCGGCCGGAAGGATGCCGAGGCGCGCGTGCGCCATGCATCCTTCCGGCCTGTTTCTCTGTGTGACGTTTTTGGTTTTGGGTTTTTAGCAGCCTAGCGGCCGCGGACGGCGGGGCGGGGACGCCCCCTGTTTCGCACCTCCATTGGGCGTGCCGTCATGCTGTCAGCTCCTTGCCTCGGCGCTCTTCGGGCTCGAACGGGCCCTTGCTTCCATGGTGTCCCCTTTCGTCGTTGGCGACGCCACCAAAGACCTTTCTTTGGCCGCCGCAGTCAGAATATAACGCAAAGCCCGTTATTTGCGCAACTGCGCTTTTCCACAAAAACAAAAGATCCTCGCCATTGGCGGGGATCTTTAGCAAAAACCTAGTAGTGTTTCATGTAACAGCCGCACATTCCGCCCTTTAACTTCGCCAGGCCGGCCAGCATGATAATGATCGGCGCGACGATCGCGTTGACGTTTCCGCCGTAGACGCCGAGCCCTTGAAGCAAAAAAGTTAAACCGAACAAAACCACCAAACATGGGACGATCTTGTGGTGCATGCACGGACAAACGCCCGGCTTGCAGCAATCGCCGCCTGTTTCGCACTTCCCGCCTTTGCACGGGCAATTTGGGCAAGCACACTGGGTTTCAGGCTTGCCGCAACCTTTGCACATCATTGTTTCTTCCATATGACACCTCCTTTCGCATCGGATTCCTTAACTTTCATACTAATATTGTAGCATTTTTTCGCCTCGTTGTCGAGGGAAAAACCTCGTTAGTTAGACAACTTTTGACCCAAACCTCGAGGCTTAGCCTCGAGGCTAAGCCTCGAGGTGAAATTAAAAAAGCGAGAGGTCCTGGTGGAGACTCTCGCTGGCGTTGATCTTTTCAGACAGGGATAACTTGATTGAACAGCCGCAACAGCAGGGCCGAGCGAACGTACAGACCGTTCGCGGCTTGGCGGAAGTAGGCGGCGCGCGGATCGTCATCGACCTCTTTGGCGATCTCGTCAATGCGCGGCAGCGGATGCATAAGGCGAGCCGCCAGCGCGCCCCCGGCCGGACTGAGAATGGCGGCGTCTTGCTTCAGCAGTTTGAGGGTTTCCCCATCGATCCGGTACTCGCTGAAGTTGCGGGCGCGCAGCGCGGGATCGACCATGCGTTCGCGCTGAACTCGGGTCCAATAAACGATATCCGCCTCGGGCAACGCGGCGGCGACCGAAGATTCTTCGCGAAACTCGATCCCATGTTCGCGCAAATGCTCCTTGATGTCGTCGCCGATGGCCAATTCGGGCGGCGAAACGAAAATGATCTTCGTTTCGAAACGCGAAAGCATGTAGGCCAGCGAGCGAACGGTGCGGCCGTTGGCCAGGTCGCCGCCGATGACAACCGTCAAACCGTCGATCCGGTGATGCATTTCATCCCAGATGGTATACAGATCGAGCAGGGCCTGCGTCGGGTGCTGGCCGCGGCCGTCGCCGGCGTTGAGCACATGGGTTGCGAGGCCGAGCCGGTCGATGATGCCGGCGGCGCGGTCTGAGGCGCCGTCCTCCTTGTGCCGCAAAACAATGGCGTCGATGCCGTAGCCGGCAATGACGCGAATGCTGTCTTCGAGCGTCTCGCCCTTGGCCGCCGAAGAGAACTCGGCAGCGTTTTCGGTCGTGATTACGTCCATGCCCAGCCGATGCGCCGCCGTCTCGAACGAGACGCGGGTGCGCGTCGACGGTTCGTAGAAGAGCGTGCACATGATTCGGCCGGTCAACATGCTTCGCAAATTGAAGCGACCTTCCTGAGTGTCGAGCATTTTCGCGATCACGCCAACTTCGGCAAAGAGTCGCTCCAGATTAGGGCGGTCGAACTGTTGAGAACGTAGGATGTGTTTCATTTTTCCCTTTCAATGAGCCGTGAACTGAATGATGTATATCAGACGGGTGAATTTTGTCAAAAAAAGCGCCGGGGCTTGACAAAACGGCCGATTTCGTGTAAAAAGCTTAAGCCGTTGAAATATCTTTGCTTCCATTGCTACAGGGAGAAACGCATGACCCGACGAAGGAGTTCGATCCTGGAAGAGGCCGCAGAGTGGTGGAAAAACCGTGATTCGCCGGCTGTACCAATGCCGCCTGAGCCGCGACTGGAGATCGTTCAGCATAACGACCAAAGCGCGACAGTCACGACCACCATGCCAAAGCGACGAGCCTGCGAAGGGCGCCTGCGCCACATGCCGCCGCGGCGACGCTAGATGAACGATCGCAACGCTACCGTGAGAGCCCCGAGGCTCTCTTTTTTTATCCTTTACAACCAACAGCGTTGTCCATAAGATTAATGTATAAACACGGTAACATTTTAACTATGGGCTACATCTACAGCTTAAGCGGACAGAAGGCGGGAAACATTGAAGAGGACGGCGACGTGATGAGCATGAGCGGGCACCGCTTGGGCAAGGTCACGCCTGACGGGCATGTTTACAGCCTTTCAGGCCACGTTGCCGGACATATCGACGGCGCCGGCCGCGTTTTTGAAGCGGGCAAGCACGTGGGCACGGTCCACGCCGATGGCGCGATCTACGATCTCGAGGGCAAGCGCCTGGGCCATGCCGAACCGCCGCACGCCGAATTCGGCGGCGCCGCGTTGCTGATCTTGATCCGCTAAAAATAATTT
>JAHFIF010000119.1 GCA_023246535.1 bacterium | reverse complement strand
TCCGAGAAGACACATTTGTCGGCCGTGGTCATGAGGCTGATCGCGCGGCGGCCGCTGCCCATGTTATCGCCCTTTCCGGTCACGACATAAAGACGCGGCAGAAAATCATCGCCGCTCCCCGCAGCGGAGTAAAGGAGATAGTCGCCATTGGGCGACCAGAGCGGGGTAAAACCCATGCCGTCAACTTGGGTGGCCGGATAATTTTCCCCGCTTTTGCCGACGAAAAGAACATTCTTGATGCCGAACCCGCCGGTGTCGTCGGCTTCGCCGGTTTGCGACATGGCGACGACGTCGCTGCCTGGCGACCAAGCCACGCTGACCTTGTCGGCATTTTCGCCGAGCGACTCGATGGCCTGGACATTGGTGCCGTCAGTGTTCGAAACCACCAAATAGCGGCTGCCGATGGCGGCGCTGTTTTGGAGCGCGGCAATCTGGTCGGATCCGGGCGAGAAGGAAAAGTTTTGCCAGCTCGACGGCAGCGTGGCCTGTTTTTTGGCGGCAAAGTCATAGGTCAGTTTTGGCCCGTCGGGGAAGACCATGACGACTTTTGATCCGTCGGCCGACCAGGTCACGCTTTGGACGTCGGGAAAAGTTTGATCGGACAGTGCGACGATCTTGCCGTTGGCGTCGACGGTCATGAACTTTCCGGTCGTGCGGTCGTAGTAGCGGATCGTTTTTCCATCGGCGGCCAGCGCCAAGCCGAGCGTTGGAACATCGACCAAGGTCGGCGAAGCGGTGGCGCCGCCGTGCGCGATCGGCGAGGCGGGCGTCAGATTTCCACCGCCGGTCAACGGCGGAACATACGGCAGATTGGCGCCGCCGCCCGCCGGCGTCAGGCCGCCGGCCGGTTTATTGACATTGACGTTGGCCGCTGGCGCCACCGGACCGGTGGTCGGCTTGAAAAAAACGTAATAAATGGCAAAGCCGATGCCGATCACGACGGCGAGGAGCAGTATTCCCAAGAGGACTTTTCGAAGGGTGGACATAGTTACTTATTATAACCCAAAGTGGCTATTTAGAGTAACAACCGACAACCAAGAACCAATTTCCAGCCCCAGCATCAATGATGATAACAAAAAACCAATCCCCATGGCTTGGAAATTGGTTCTTGGTTGTCGGTTTTTGGTTCAGTTTAAAACTGGACTTTTGGCGCTTCGCGCTGGGCGTCGTCGCCGATCTCGAAGAAGTCCAGGGGCTTGAATTTCATCGAGTTGGCGACGGTGTTGGTCGGGAATTGCTGGATCAGCGTGTTCCAGTCGCGGACATTGGCGTTATAGAAGCGGCGCGCGGCCTGAACCTTGTCTTCCGTGTCGCGCAGTTCGTTTTGCAGTTCCATGAAATTCTGCGAGGCTTTGAGTTCGGGGTAATTTTCCGCGACCGCGAAAAGCGTTTTGAGCGTGCCCGAGAGCGCGCCTTCGGCGGCGGCGTGTTCCGCCGGGGTTTTGGCGCCCATGGCGACCGAGCGCGCCTTGGTGACGTTCTCGAACAAGGTTTTTTCATGGCCGGCGTAGCCTTTGACGGTTTCCACCAGGTTGGGAATAAGGTCGTAGCGGCGTTTTAACTGTACGTCGATGTCAGCCCAAGAATTATCAGCGGCGTTTTTCGCCGAAATGAGCCGATTATAGGTCGTAATGAACCAAAGGAACAGCACCACGACGACGGCGATCACGATATAAAGCCCCATAGAGTGGTTTTGATAAGAATAATCAAGTATGATAGTTAAATAATCCCATAAGCATAATCCCGCGTCAATGAAAAATTACGACATTAAGATCGATTCCAATCTCTTCAAGGCCTACGACATTCGCGGTTTGGCCGCCGAGGAGATCAAGGGACACGATGAATTGGCGCGGCGCGTCGGCCGGGCGGTGGTCGAATTGACCAAGGCCGACGTGGTTGTCGTCGGCCGCGACATGCGTAAAAATTCGCCGGAAATGCTTAAGGCGCTGATTGCCGGCATTACCGCCGCCGGGGCGGATGTCGTTAATATCGGATTGACGTCAACGCCGATGTTTTACTATGCGGTCGGCGCGCAATTTGGCGGCGCGGACGGCAACGGCGCCGGCATCATGGTCACCGCCTCGCATAATCCCAAAGAATATAACGGCTTTAAATTGGTCCGCGGAAATTTGCTGCCGATCGGCGAGGGGAGCGGCATGGAAGCGATTAGGGACATGGTGCTGGCGGGGAATTTTACCGACAAGGCAGAAGGCAACGTGCTGGACATTGACGTGCGCGAAGAATATGTTGCCAAGCATTTGGACATTGTTTTGCGCCGCGACGTCGGAGCGCCGCGCATCGTCTATGACGCCGGCAACGGGATGTCGGGGTATGTCACCCCCGGCCTTCTCAAGGCTTACGGCTTGGAACGGAAAAGCAAAAAGCTGTTTTTTGAACTTGACGGCTCGTTCCCCAACCACACGCCTAACCCGATCAAATTGGAAAATTTGACATCTTTGATCGCGGCGGTGGCCAAAGAGCATGCCGATTTGGGCGTGGCTTACGACGGCGATTCGGACCGGGTCGGATTTGTCGATGAAAACGGCGCGCCGGTGCGCGGCGACATTGTCACGGCGCTCATCGCGCCCGAGGTGCTGGCGGAGTATCCGGGCGCCCATGTGCTCTACGACCTGCGCTCCAGCCGGATCGTGGCGGAAACGATCAAGGCGGCCGGCGGCCTTCCCGTGGTCACGCGCGTCGGGCACGCTTTCATTAAAGCGCAAATGCGCGAGCTTGACGCCTGCTTTGCCGGCGAATTTTCCGCGCACTATTATTTTAAAGATTTCTTCAACGCCGAATCGTCGGACCTGGCCATGCTCATGATCCTCCGGCTCATGAAGCGCACTGGCAAGAAAATGTCGGCGCTGGTCGCGCCGCTCATGCGCTATCATCATTCGGGGGAGATCAATTTTACGATCAAAGACAGCGCCGGCCTCTTTAAAGCGATCGAAGCCAAATATTCATCCGGCGCGGAAATAATGCGGATCGACGGCTTGCGTTTCGACTACCCGGACTGGTGGTTCAACCTCCGCGCGTCAAATACCGAGCCGCTCGTCCGCCTGAATTTGGAGGCGCAGACAAAAGAAGAAATGGATGCTAAGGTGGCCGAAGTGACGGAAATAATCAAAAATTTTTAATCACGTCCATCCCGTTCTCGACATTAGAAATTAGAAATCCATGTCTTCCATCATTATCTTCATCATCGTTCTCGGCATCATCATCTTCGTCCATGAGCTGGGGCATTTTCTTGCCGCCAAAAGTTCCGGCATGCGCGTCGATGAATTCGGCTTCGGCTTTCCGCCGCGGATCTTCGGCGTGAAGCGGGGCGGCACGGTCTATTCATTGAACTGGATCCCGTTGGGCGGCTTTGTGAAGATCAAAGGCGAGAACGGCGAAGAGACGTGGGAAGGCGACAGCTTTGGGTCAAAATCGATCCCGCGCCGCATCTTTGTCATTT
>JAHFIF010000118.1 GCA_023246535.1 bacterium | reverse complement strand
TCATTGACCAGGTCGCGGGCATAGATCGTGGCGCGGGCGTAAATTTCGCCCAAGGCAATACCCTTTTCAAAGGCGCGCACCGCCGCCGTTTCCTGCTCAACGAGCGCGATCGTTGCCGGTTTTCGTTTGGCGAGGCGTTTGGCTTCTTGCGGCTTGAAGGTCAAAAACTTGTAGTCCGCCAAAAGCGCGCCTTCGGTCAGGGCCTGCGCCGTTTCCAGCGGTCCGAGGACGGCGGGAAAAAGACAAACGACATTTTCCGCTTCCAGCTTTTCAACATAACGAGCGGCCGCTCCGCCGGCGCGGCGGACGGCCTCGGCGTTAAAGGTCTTTTTATCGCCGACGCCGACCAATAAAATGCGTCCGGCCGGCAATTTTCCGTGCGTATGCAAAACCAACTGATCGCCGAGCTTGCCGCCGAACTGTTCCTCAGCGACGGCCGTCGTGATCAGGCCGCCAAGCTTTTTGTCGGCGGCCGCGAGCGCGCCGGCAAAGTTTTGCGTGCCGCTAAAAACGCCGAAAACCGCCAGCTCGGCCCGTTCGTCCAAAATATTGCCCTTTTTTGCAATGATGTTCATATGGCGGGTTGATCAACCTTTTTATACCCGTTTTGCAAAAACCGCAATGGCCGCTGCGCGACACCCGTCAAATCTTCCGATCTTCATGTTTGTTCCGCTGCGAGCGAACATGGATCAAAACTAACGTTGAAAGCAGGGCGGAAAAATAGCACCAGACGGAAACAAAAGAGATAGCGGTGTAAAAATATGCCAAACCGAGCGAGAGCAAAGTGACCACGCCCATGGTCCGCACCCAATAGCGGCTGGAGTAAAGCAGGCTGCCGCAGGTGGCCACGGCGTAAGCGCCGCCAACGGCATACTTCAAAGGCATGGTGAATGAATAGATGATATGGCAACAGAGGGTGTTGTTCACGCCGATCGGCGCCAGCAAAAACGTCGACGCGGCATAGACGGAAACCGCCACGCCCAAGACGACAAACGGGATCAATTTTTGCCGCTTGTCCTTGTCCGGTTCGATCAAAAATACGGCGAGCGGAACATAAGACGGCCAAAGGATGACCGCAAAGAATAGAAAACCGTAGGCCAGTATCGTGCTCATGGCGCCGTGGCCGGGCGTCAGCCACAAAAAACCTTCGATCAGCTGTTGAACGGCAAAAACCAGCGGGACGGCGGCGTACATGAGACCGCGCCTGGTCTTGGTCTGCGAGACCGAGGCTGCGCCGACGACCGTGAGGACGCCGCTGGCCGCAAAACTGGCATTGGCGGAAAAGCACATAAGACCTGAGGGTAAGAACCAATTTCCAAAAAATTTTTAGAGTTTGCTGAGGTCGATGGTCGTGTCGATCCGGATCTGGGAAACAAAATCGGGAATGTGGCTGACCATGAGGAGCGCGCCGGCGTATTCGTTGAGCGCCTTGGCGATGACCGGCAAGTGGCGGAAATTGATGTGGTTGGTCGGCTCGTCCAAAATCAGCAGCCCCGGGCGCTGAAGCACCAGGCGCGTGAAAACCAGCAACCCCTTTTGGCCTTCCGAGAGTCCGCTGACCGTGTTCCCGAGCGCTTTGCCGTCCAGCAAAAATCCGGCCGCGGTCGAGCGCAGTTTTTGTTCGTCAAATATTTCCATGACCTCGCGCAGGCAGTCGTAGGCTTTTTTGTCGTGGTCGAGGGTGGAAAAATCTTGGCTGTAATAACCGACGCGGACCTTGTCGCCGATCGCGACCCCGGGCGCGGTGCCGGCGACAATGCGGCGCAGCAGCGTGCTCTTGCCGATGCCGTTCGGCCCGGCAACCAAGACATGCGTCCCCTTGCGCAGCACCAGCGAAAGTTTTTTGGCGACCGGTTCGCCGTCCTTGATGATCCCGACCTCGTTGATGTCGAGGATCTTGCCGCTGAATTCAAAATCGAATTCTTGAACGGGAATGTTGAAATCGCGGATCGTCTTGTCCTCCTGGCGAACTTCGACCATGCTCTCTTCCATGTCGGCGGCGTGTTCGCGCATTTTTTTGGCGACCGAGCGCAATTTGCCGCCTTTGTGCGCGAAGACCTCGGCTTGCGCCATCTTTTTCTTGATCTCCGCCTCGGCGCGGGCGTTGGCCATGTTCTCGCGTTCGATCCGTTTGGCGATCTCCTCGACGACGTTGAAATAGTTGCCAACGTACTGTTCGATCTTCTTGGTATGGACGTCCAGGTAAAGGACGCCGTCGGTGAAAGCGTTCAAAAATTCGGCGTCATGCGAAATGACGATGACTGTTTTTTCGTAGCACATGAGAAAGCCGGTCAAGTGATCGATCCCGGCCTGGTCCAGGTTGTTGGTCGGTTCGTCCAAGAGCAAAATGTCCGGATCCTGAATGAGCGAGTAGGCCAAAAGCAGCCGCGCCTGCTGGCCGCCGGAATGCGCTTTGAGCTTTTTGCCGATGTCGGTCGTCAGGTTGACCGCGTCCAACACGTCGGCGATCTTTTTATCAATGTTGAAAGGGATCTCGTCAAAGGTCTCGCCGAACCATTCGCGCACGGTCTTGTCCATGTCGGCCGGCGCAATGACCTGGCGGGCATGGCCGACCTTGGCATCCTTGGGCGTCATGAAGATCGTCCCCGACTTCGGCTTGATCAAACCGAGGATCATGTTGAAGAGCGTCGACTTGCCGGCGCCGTTTTGGCCCATGAGTGCGATCTTGGAACCGTTGCGCACGGAAAAACTGGCCTCGTCCATGATGGGCTTGCTTTCGCCGTATTCAAAAGTTACCTCGTTAAAACGCAAAACGACCGTATCATTGGCCATAGGTATAGAGATGATTGCAACAAGCGTTAAAGATACGCCATTTTTTCACTTTAGGCAAGTGGCGGGGTGCGAACGGCTATTTCACGCCCAAGACCGCCTTAAACTGCATAAAATCAAGGTATTGTTGATCGTCGGGCGTCGTGATGTTGCGCACCGCCGCATCAAAAGCGCTCTTCGCGGCTGCCAAATCGTTATTCTGCAATTTGAACGCCGCCTGAATAAAATAATAATCGACCAAATACTGCTTGCCGAAAACATCAGCCTCCAAGACGGCGCGATCGCGGTCGGAAAGGAACGGAGCGGGCGCGGCGGTTGATGCGCCGGGCGGACCGTAGACAAAGCCGTTGACGCTCGAGGCGCGGCAGGAAGCGCCCTCTTTGGTGCAGATGAAATACGGAAAGGTTGAATAGATCGGCCGGTTAGGATAGGTCTTGAGCGCGTATTGGTATAACGCGCCGCGCCGCGCATACATGTCTTTTTGCGCCATGGCCGCGAGCACCGCCGCATTATCGATCTGGGGAAAGGCGGACGGGAAGCCGACGATCGCCACATCGGGACGCAGGCGATTCACGTAGCGCTGATACATGATCGAAAAAGTATTCGTGTCGCCCGAGGCGTCGCCGCGATAGACGATAAGGACGGCGTTCGGCGGCAGGCTCAGCAACGTTTCCCGCGACTGATT
>JAHFIF010000117.1 GCA_023246535.1 bacterium | reverse complement strand
TCGGCCTATATCGGCGGCGGGATCGCGTATTTGATCCTGGTCTATTCCTTCTTTTACGGCCTGATCGTTTCCGTTTTGCGGATCGACGGTCCGACGGCGTTTTTCTCTTTGCTTTTGCCCGGCGGCATCATCATGCTGTTCGGTTATTTCATGCCGGCGCGGACGATCAAAGGCACGGCCGCCTACGTCCAGGCGCTGGGCTTTAAGGAGTATCTGTCCAAGGCGGAAAAATACCGGCTGGAGTGGCAAGCGAAGCAAAATATTTTTGAAGAGTTTTTGCCCTATGCCATGATCTTCGGCGTTGTCGACCAGTGGGCCGGGGCGTTCGAGGGGATCGACAAGAATCCGCCGTCCTGGTATCGGGGAACGATGACGAACGGTTGGTCGCCGCTGCTTTTTGCCAATACGCTGACGACCGCCACGTCATCGATCGGCCGCTCGCTGGCCGTGGCGCCGTCAGCCAAGGGCGGGAGCGGCGGCGGTTTTGGCGGCGGGGGATTCGGCGGCGGCGGTTTTGGCGGCGGCGGGGGAGGGAGCTGGTGATAGGCGGCAAAGTAAAATTTATTGACGTTGCCATTGTTTTATTTTTCCCAGCGGTATACGATCTAATCATCGATAACTAATTAGCCGCCAGGCTATATAATAGGAGGGCATATGAGATATAAGAACTCGTTTCTAGCGGGTTTTTTTGTTATTTTATTCTTGATCGGTTTTTCCGGCGCGCGCCAAGCGTCGGCTTATGGCGAAGGTGTAACTTTTAGCGGCGTGGTAAGAAATGCCGATGGCATTTCGTTGTCAGGACTTGTGGTCCAACTGGTTGATGCCAACGGCCGTGTGTTTAACTCGGTCGGAGAAACCGGGTCGGACGGCGCTTTTTCCCTGATCGCGCCGATCGGCGATTATGAATTGGACGTGGTAACGTCGGACGGCAACGCGCTGTTGCCGTATTTTTCAATGATCAAGATGTCCGGATTCGCTTTGCCGGCCGAGACGACGCTGGACCTGACCATTCCGGCGCAATCGGTCGATGTCACCGCGATCGATCCGGCTGACGGCCGGCCCGTCCAGGGACAGTTCGATATATATAAACAAGACGGCGACCCCGATTCCTTCGCGCTTTACCAGGGCGGACCGGAAGCGTTCGTCGACGGCTGGGGTTGGGAGAAAAATGACACCACCGATGCCAACGGCGTCGCACACTTGTTGTTTTTGCCGACGCATGGCGTCACCGTCCACTTTTTGCCGACGCCAGGCGGCGTCGCCCATGGCCTGTTTACGCGCGATTTTCTGTCGTCAGCGCCGCAGTCGTTCACCCTGGATGCGGTGCATGAATTCAGCGGTGTGATTAAAGACGGGGATGGTAATCCTGTCGTCGATGCCACCGTCGCCTTGACCAATCACGCCGGTCCGCCGGAGACCTATTGGTCGGCTGCGACCGGCGGCGACGGGTCATTCAGCCTGCTGGCGCCGAACGACGACGATTATCTTTTGACGGTCTATAACATGGATCACATTCCGACCTTGCCGTTCACCGGTTCGGTGCAAATGGACGGATTCGCCATGAACGGCGACACGGCTCAAGATCTGACGCTGCCGTACCGGGCAACGGTCTTTTCCATCTTTGAAGCGAGTGGCGCGCCGTTGGCGGCTACGGTCACGGTCAACGGTTCGCAATATGCGACCGCCGCTTTCACGCTTTATCCTAACGGACCGAGCGCGACGATCGACGGGTCGGGTTGGAGTGTCAGCGCCGCAAGCGACGGCGCGACGGGCGAAGCCGTCATCCGGTATTTCCCGACGCGCGGCGCCGATGTCAGCGTTGTGCCGCTCGGCGCGACGCCCGGCGCCAGCCATTTCACCCGGGATGTTGTCGATCCGTCGCCGCAAACGGTCAGCTTGGGGGCATCGGCCGTTTTAAGCGGCATCGTTAAGGACAGCGCCGGCCATCCGCAGTCCGGCATTACGGTAAAATTGGATGAAAATCTTGATGGGTTGGTATATGCATCGACCGTCACCGCCGACGACGGTGCCTACGCGGTCACCGCGCCGGTCGGAAATTATACGATCCATCTGTATACCGGCGACATGAGCGACGACGGAAATAATGTTCTGAACCAACTCCTCGATCATCTCCAGTTGCCGGCGAGCATGATCGAGGATCTGATCGTTCCGACGCGGACGGCGACGATCAGTGTCGTCGATCCGAGCGGGCAGCCCGTCGCTGGTGCTCCGGTCTACATCGAGGCTAAAGCTTGCGATTTCGATATCTCAGCCTTTAGTTTTTTGCCCGTCAGTGGAATGGGGATGGCCGGCGATGGCTGGTCGCGGCATGTGACGACCGACGGCACCGGAACGGCGACGGTGTCCTTTGTTCCCGGCTGCTACGAGGTTGAAGCAAGTCCGATCGATGACAACTCCGTCAAGACGGAAGTTGAGGGTCGATCGGACAGCGATATGGCCATTACGGTCGCTTTGGGCCATGCTTACGTTTATGGCGGGACGGCCACAACGTCGCAGGGGTTGCCGCTGCCCGGTCTGGTCGCAACTTTGACCGATGCCGAGAACAACGTTTATGCGTCGGCGCCGTCGGCTGCCGACGGGACGTATTCCGTGCGCGTGCCGACCGGCCTTTATAACGTCCGATTATCGCTTGCCCAAGCGGTGCCGTCGGTGGCGCCGGCGTTCGGTGTGACGTACCTCAATCGCACGATCTCGGGCGATACGACGCAGGATCTAGTTCTTCAGACCCGCTTGTCTAAGCTGTTCGTCACCGATCCGTCCGACCAACCGGTTTCCGGGGCGAACGCGACGCTGTCGAACGGCTGGGGATATGTGGATTTTTTTGGCGACGGATCAGGATCGGGCTTCTGGATCGGCAGCCAAAGCTGGTCCGCGTCGGGAATGACCGATGAAACCGGCGTCGTCAATCTTATTTCCATCAGCGACAACAATGCCGCGCTTGAGATCGCGCCGCCCGACGGTTTGGCCGGATTGACGATGCGCCTCGGGACCAGTGTCGATGTGGAGCGAACTATCCAACTACAAGCAAATTAAAGCCTATTGAATCAATCGGCGAATCGTTTATAATGGTCGCGTATGAAAAATTACGCGCGAAAGACCAATCGCAACGTGACCCGTTACCGCACGCCGGCGACTTTCCGCTTGCGTGCGGTTTTCGCTACGCAAAAGACAAAACTCGACAACCGTTCGTCACGCCCGCCGGCGCCGCCGCGCCGTTACGACGCGCCGGCGGCCGATAATTCTTGATCAGTAACCTGGCTTATGACCGATTGCCGTTTGGTTTTGGACAATTTAAGCGACATGGTTTCGCTGCAGGGCCCGCTTGTTGGCGGCTCCGATGCGGTTGATATTTCCGGCGCGCACATGGTTGCCGGCGCCGCCGGCTGGGAGGTCGCGATCAACACGGTCAATCCCGCCGTGCAAAATCCGCGGCTGGAGGTGACAGCTGCGCTGTATCTCGATG
>JAHFIF010000116.1 GCA_023246535.1 bacterium | reverse complement strand
GACGCGCAGCAAGCGCGCCGCATCTTGGACCGCCTCGTCGGCTACGAACTCTCGCCGCTCCTGTGGAAAAAAGTCCTGCGCGGCTTGTCCGCCGGCCGCGTGCAATCGGTCGCCGTCCGCCTCATCGTCGAGCGCGAGCGCGAAGTGCTGGCGTTCAAGCCGCAAGAATACTGGACCGTTGAATCGCTTTTCGAAAAAACAAATTCCGCCGTTTTCCCCGGCAAACTGATCGGCAAGGACGGCAAGGCTTACGACAAATTCGCCATTCCTTCCAAGGACGCTTCCGACGCCATCGTCAAAGCGCTCGAAGGCGCGACGGCGACCGTCAACGCGGTTGAAAAGAAACAAGCGCACCGCACCCCGGCCGCGCCGTTTACCACCTCCACCCTCCAACAAGAAGCCAACCGCCGGCTGAATTTTTCCGCCAAACAAACAATGATGCTCGCCCAGCACCTCTACGAGCGCGGTTTCATCACCTACATGCGTACCGACTCGGTCAACCTGGCCGACAAATTTTTGGAAGAATCGCGCGCTTGGCTCATTAAAGAGCACGGCGAAAAGTACGCCGCCCCCGAAGGTTCGCGCAAATTCAAGAGCAAACAAAAGAACGCCCAGGAAGCGCACGAGGCCATTCGCCCGACGGAGGCCGCCGCCAAACCGGAAACGCTCGAAGGCAAGATCGAGCCCGACCATGTGCGCCTCTACGACCTCATCTGGCGCCGCGCCATGGCTTCGCAAATGTCCGAAGCCGTTCTCGACCAGACTTCGGTTTCCTTGACCGCCAAAGGCAGCGACGGCGCCTACGACTTCCGCGCCAACGGCATGATCGTCGGCTTTGACGGCTACTACAAAATTTATCCGACCGACACCAAAGAGACGATCCTCCCCGACCTGGCGCCGGAGGAAAAAGTTAAATTCCAAAAACTCGAAGGCATCCAGCATTTCACCGAACCGCCGGCCCGCTATTCCGACGCTTCGCTCGTCAAAGCCCTCGAAGAATACGGCATCGGCCGCCCGTCGACCTACGCGCCGACAATTGCCACGATCATCGACCGCAATTACGTCGAGCGCATTGAAAACCGCCGGCTCAAGCCGACCGAGATCGCCTTCACCGTGAACGATCTTTTGGTGAAACACTTTCCCGACATCGTCGACTTTAATTTCACCGCCAAAATGGAAGAAGGCTTCGACGAAATCGCCGAGGGCAAAAAAGAATGGGTGCCGTTCCTGCGCGACTTCTGGGTTCCCTTCAAAGCCAACCTCGACAAGAAGATGGTCGAGATCGTCAAGTTGAACGAAGACAAGCCGACCGACGCCGTTTGCGATAAATGCGGCAAGCCGATGGTTGAAAAGACCGGCCGCTTCGGCAAGTTCCTCGCCTGCACCGGCTTCCCCGACTGCAAGAACACCAAACCCGTCCCCGGTTCGGCCGAGGATATGAAGACCGACCAAAAGTGCCCCACCTGCGGCGCCGACATGATGGTCAAGCGCGGACGCTTCGGCCCGTTCATCTCCTGCTCGCGCTACCCCGATTGCAAAACGATCGTGAAGATCGAAAAAAAGACCGGCGTCATGTGTCCGGAATGCAAGGTCGGCGAACTGGTTGAACGCCGCAGCATCAAAACCAAACGCGCTTTCTACTCCTGCAACAAATACCCCGACTGCAAATTCGCCGTCTGGAGCAAACCGACCGGCGAAAAATGCCCCACGTGCCAATCGCTCCTCGTGCTCGGCAAAGACAGCACCGTCGTCTGCTCCAAAAAAGACTGCGGCTTTAAAAAAGACGCGCCGGTTGAATCAATCACCCCGTTGGCATAATACGCAAATCCTTCGCGATTGAATAATAAAAAACAACCGTCCGGCCAAGACCGGGCGGTTTTTTTATACAAAGACTACGGCGGGCCCAAATACTGGTAACAATACCAATAGTTATCAAGTTTGGTTATCACCGATGGCGCCGGGCACTCCCCGATCGTGATTGGATTCTCTTTTGGCCAAACCAACACCGCTCCCAGCAAAGCGCCTATCGGCGGCACGGTTGAGCTGTAGGCGTATAAGTACCGGTTATAGGCGTTGTTCCCGGATACCGTGTTGGTCGTCGGAAAAGCGCTCATGTACGGCGCCATGTTCGTCTTCAACGTGTCCCAGCCGGTATAACTCCCGCCCCAACACGACTCGGTCGTCGGCGCGCCAAAACAATCCCAGGTCCCGTTTGACGAAGGCCACGTTCCGTTATCGCTGTAATACAAATTAAGGGCGCTGATTATCTGATCCTTGTCCTGAACGCGTTTAGCGTCACGCGCCTTAACGCGCGAACTGGACATCGATACCATGGCGACCGTTGAAAGCAAACCAATGATGGAGATCACCACCAGCAATTCAACGAGAGTAAAGGCGCGACGGGTCATAGTGCTGTCATTTTAACACCTTATGAACAAATCATCACCCTGACCGGCATACAACCGGCGATTAAAAAAGGCCGCGTGCTTGTGCACGGGCCTTGGTCGGTCGGTATCGATTTTTACTTAACCGTCGTCTGGCGGCGGCGGAAGATGAAACGCGTCTTCGGGGGAAGCCGCGCACTCTCCACCACCCCGCTCACACTCATGTACAACAGGCCGCCTTCGCGCGAAACAACAAAGTGCTGGAGCTCGCCGTTGCGCGGCGCAATGTCCATCGCCATTTCCAGACCCTCGTCGCGCGGCTGGTCCAAATACGACAAGCGCAGGCGGGGCGCGTCCTCGGGTCGACAGAGATCAAGCCCGAGGATTTGGGCGCGTTCGAGAATGTCTTCGTAGGAAACCGATTCGTCAAACCCCAACTCGGCGCTGGAAACCAAAGCCAATTCCACCGCGGTGTCGGTCTCGTAACTGAACGGGCCGAATGACCGCATGGCCTCTTTGAAGCAGACCGTGACGCGGCAATTGGCCTGTTTCAGCGTCTGAAACACTTCTTCGGGCATCAACTTCCCCTTGGGGTGGACGATCGTCTTCCAGGTTTTCCATTCGCGCAACGGTTCGAGAACAACCAGGTCGAGCACGCGATCCAGCAGCTGCGGCTCTTTGATGAGCCGTCGCAAATGTTCGATGCCGCCTTTCCGTTTTTCGAGGCCATGGACGATCAAGCGGTAAAGCTCGAAGACGAATCCGAGGACCGAAAGCACGCTGCGCAAGGTTAATACCGTTTCCTTCTTCCTGCTTCGACTCATGACGTTTCCTTTCATTTGGCCCGCCCCTTACCCCGACATTATGCCGAGGCCTAAGGCAACCCAATTTCCGTTCGCAATGATTGCAAAGGACGCCTTGGTCTTCGGTCAAACCGAAAATAAAGGCGCTCTTTCCAAGCATTTTTACCGTTTATAATAGCAAAAAATCTCCGTTTTGTCAATCCCCGCCACGGACAAAAAACGCCCCGCCGATAGCGGAGCGTTTGTTAAGATCGTTAATTATCGCGTTGGCATGGGATCGACAGGGCAAGGAGCGTCGCCGCACGGATCCGGATCCGTCACGCCCGGCCCGGCATACTTAAGGCCGCTTAAGG
>JAHFIF010000115.1 GCA_023246535.1 bacterium | reverse complement strand
AACCGCAAGATCACGGCCGGCGACATGAGCGGTTCCGAGGTCATTGATCAGGCGATCCAAACGGATGCCGCCATCAATCCGGGAAATTCCGGCGGCCCGCTCCTGAACCTCGACGGCCAAGTGATCGGCGTCAACACCGCTGTTTCCCAATCGGGCCAATCGGTCGGTTTCGCCATCCCCATCAACATCGCCAAGCAGTCGATCTCGTCGGTGCAAAAATTCGGCCGCATCATCCGTCCATACCTCGGCGTCCGCTATGTCATCATCAATGCCGACATGGCTAAGCAAAATCAACTGCCGTTTTCCTACGGCGCCCTGGTTTCGCGCGGCACCGATCCGGGCCAAGTGGCGGTCGTCCCCGGTTCGCCGGCCGACAAGGCGGGAATTTCGGAAAACGACATTCTGCTTGAAGCCGACGGCGCCAAGATCGACGCCGACCACACGCTGGTGGCCGCGATCATCAAGAAAAAGGTGGGAGACACGATCAGCTTGAAGGTCTACCATAAAGGCGACACCAAAACCGTCAGCGTCACCTTGGCGGAAACGCCCAATCAACAATAGATGTGAACCCCCTCCGATGTTCATCGGAGGGGGTTTTAAAATTTCCGGGAACGTGATAAGCTCATTCGGTAGAAAAATTTTTAAATAATTCATCAGTACCATCATGAAACGCACCAAGATAATTTGCACGATCGGGCCTTCGTCGAATAGTCCCGCCATTCTTTCCAAACTCATTGCCTCGGGCATGAACATTGCCCGTTCGAACATGTCGCACGGCGAACACAGCTGGCACGAACAATCGATCAGCAACGTCCGTGCCGCCGCCAAGAAAGCCAAAACCACCGTCGGTATTTTGGTCGATCTCCAGGGGCCGAAGATCCGCGTCGGCAAAATGCCGGAGCAGGGCGTCGAACTCGTGAGCGGCACGACCGTGGTTTTTTCCACCGACCCGAACGACAAGCTGCCCGAGTACATTCCCGTCGGCTACAAAAAATTGCACGAAGACGTCAAGCCGGGGGAGCGGATGCTTTTTGACGACGGCCTCATGGATGCGACCGTTCTTTCCATTTCCGGCTGCCGCGTGACGGCCAAGATTGGCACTGCCGGTTTGCTCAAATCGAACAAGGGCATGAATTTGCCCGACTCCGACCTGCAGCAGTCGTCGATCACGGCCAAGGATCGGATCGATGCCAAGTTCGCGCTCAAGATGAAAGCCAACTGGGTCGCCCTCTCGTTCGTCCGCGACGCGTCCGACGTGCTGGAGCTGCGCCGCATGCTCGGCAAAGACAAATTGGCGCCAAAGATCATCGTCAAAATTGAAAAGCCGCAAGCCGTGGCCAACTTCGACGCCATTTTGGAAGCGACCGACGCCGTCATGGTGGCGCGCGGCGACCTGGGCGTGGAAATTCCCGCCGAACAGGTGCCGGTCGTGCAAAAGACGATCATCGCCAAGTGTTTGGCTGCGGGCAAGCCGGTTGTCGTCGCTACCCAGATGCTCGACTCGATGATCCGCAACCCGCGCCCGACCCGCGCCGAAGTTTCCGACATTGCCAACGCCGTCATTGACCACGCCGACGCCATCATGCTTTCGGGCGAAACCGCGAGCGGCAAGTATCCGGTTGAAGCCGTGCAAATGATGTCGGCCGTCGCCGAGGAGACCGAGAAATCGCATTTTGACGACATGCCCGCCGAGTTGTCGGTCCGCCATGAAAGCATCCGCCGCGGGATCGCCAGCGCCGCCGCCATGCTCGCCGAAAAGATCGGCGCCGCGGCGATCTTCGCCGCCACCACTTCCGGCGCCACCGCCCGCTACATCGCCCGCGTTCGTCCGGAACTGCCCATCTACGCCGTCGTGCCCGACGAGACCGCCGCCGGCGCCGTGGTGCTCTCCTGGGGCGTGACGCCGCTCATTGTTCCCAAAATGAAAGGCCTGCGCCCGCTTATTGACGCGATCACTAAAAAGATCAAGCTCGGCAAGTTGGTGAAGAAAGGGGACCGCTACGTTTTGGTCGCCGGCAAATGGCGCGAGATGGGCGAATACGTGATCAAGACCATCGAACAGCGCTAATAAAAATAAGGTCGAGACCGTGTTATAAAATTCTTTTTTGGACTAATGAAAAAAGGCGGTCCGTTTCGGCGGACCGCCTTTGTGTTTTTCGATCGTCAGGCGCTGGCGCTCTTGTCTTCGCGCCGCTTCAGTCGCTCTTGCCATGACAAGAACGTTGTCGTTGCCGCGGCGTAGGCGGCAACGCGCTTGTCGTCAGGCGGCAGCGCGCCGATGTTTTCGCCGATGCCGGCGGCCAGCTGCATGCCGACCTTGATTACGGGATTGCCGTTTCGCGGAAAGGTCCGTGGCTGCGCCAAACCGTTCAGGGTTATGATGCAGGCCGAAACCAGCCAGTCCACGTCTTTTGTCAGCTCGGCGTTGGCGGCGGCGGCTTCCGCGAGTTGCGTCTCGCGTTCGGCAGCCTCTCGTTCCAGTCTGGTCTTTGTCCAGACCAGGTTTTCGATCGCGCGTTCCAAGGATGGACAAACGCCGATGTCGTTCACGCTTTGATAGACGAATTCGGCCAGTCGGCGAATTTCCATCGTGAGCGTTCGGCCGGTTTGGTCGGTGGCGCTGATCAGCGTGCATTGTTTTTCGCTGTCGGCCCAACGCGCTTCGACCAGCCGGAAATTCCATCCTTTGACCAGCTGCCACGCGCCGCGTTTGACGATTTCGATCTGCGTCGGGGTGTCCTTGTCGAAAGCAGCGATGATCCTGATGCGGCTGTGTTCATGAGTCAAGAGATCTGTGACTTTCTCGCGAAGCATCGGCTCGCTGCAGGTGAATTCGTCAAAGCGCGATCCTGCGCCCACGTCATCCAACCAATAGACGACCACGGAGTTCTTCACGTAGTTGAAGAGCCAGCGGAGCGAGTACGGCGGCTTGCATGAGTACGCGAGCGCGCCGATGATCGTCGTGGCGTACACGATGATCAAGATCGGGGTGGTGGGTCGCAACGCGTTGGTCACTTCGGCGAAACCGTGTTCCCAAGCTGCGGCGGCAAAGATGACGCCGCAGCCCAACAGGGCTGCCATGCAGAGAAGAAAGATGGTGTACGGAACGACGATCGCGAGCTTATCCCGCGTCGCCAATGGGCGCCAATAATGGCCGTTGACCTGTCTGCTTATTTTGTTCATGTGCGTTTCCTTTCCGACTTCCCGCCGATAGCGGGATAATGGGTGGCGCGATGAGGCCGCAATTTGCGGCCTGACCCGCCAGGGGTTGTTGCGGACCATTCCAGCAACCGGAGAGTATAGTCAATTTTAGCCATTTTGTCAAGGTTGCGGGGTCAAATAACTCACCCCACCCTCTCTTATAATAAGAGCGGGTTAAAACACTTCAATATTACAAAGAAACTACATTTAAAATGAGCGGCTTTTGCCCACTTCCCTTATTATAAGGGAAGGGTAGGGATGAGTTATTGGCAAAATGGCGGGCTAATATTTGCGATGTTTTTTCTGCCATAAATTGCTACACTGAAACCATATGAAAATAACTTTCTAC
>JAHFIF010000114.1 GCA_023246535.1 bacterium | reverse complement strand
CGGCGTCGAGAGAAAAACCTTTTTCTTGCGGGCCCGTTTCGAGATCTGCTGGATGATGACCGAGAGCGATTCGACGACGAAAACAAAACCGATGACGATGAGCAGCCAAACCTGATTGACCAAAAACGCGACAATGCCGAGCGTGACGCCGAGCGACATGGCGCCGGTATCCCCCATGAAGAACCGCGCCGGATTGACGTTGAACCAGAGGAACGAAGTGGTCGCGCCGACAATGACGCCGCAGAAGACCGCCAGGTCGTATTTGCCGGCATAAAAGGCAATGGCGCCGAAGGCGGCAAAAGCCACCGCCAGCAACCCCCCGGCCAGGCCGTCGAGGCCGTCGGTCTCGTTGACCGAGAACGAGGTGGCGACGATCGTCAAAATGAAGAACGGAATGAACAGCCAATGGAGGTCGACGTTCCCGCCGAAAGGAATATGGACGATGCTCCAATCGAGCTTGGCATAGAACCACCAGGCGCCGGCCGCGGCGATCGCCGTGTAAAGCAGCAGCCGATGGCGCATGCGCAACCCGCCGCCTTTGGGCCCGATGCGCCGGACGTTCCAATAATCGTCGACCAAACCGACGATGGCGGAAGCGACCAAGGCGAAAAGCGGCAGCCAGGTGCCGCTCCGCGAAAGAAAATTGAACCAGCCCCATTGCGGATTAAGGGCGCCGGCGGCGGCGGCGATGAGCGCGATCAGCGTGACCGGGAGCCAAATAAGCACGCCGCCCATGGTCGGCGTCCCGGCTTTTTTGGCGTGCAGCGCCGCCATGACCGGCGCGCTGGCGGCGTCCCGAATATTCTTCCCGAGCTTATAGCGATACAAAAAACCCGACCAAGCCGGGGTCAAAAGAAAAGACAGCGCAAAAGCGGCGACCGACAAAATGAAGATCTTGAGAACAACGGCATCCATTAGTGGGAAAGGTTAATGAGAATAAGGAAGAACGCCGCCACGAAGACCAGAAATTCGTAAAAGGCGGTGACCACAAGAATGACCAGCGTGTTTTGTCGGCTGGACGCGTAAGAACGCGCGGCCAGCCAAAAATTCATGGCCAGGATGAGGGTGCCGATGGCCGCGCCCGTAAAGGCGAAAATTCCCGGACCGATGTTGTTCACTTTTAAATAGACGTTGTAGTGCAGGTCGACCAATTGTTTTCCGCCGACGAGCGGCGCCATCCGCGCCAAGAGCAAGATCCAGGCCGCCAAATTGAAAAACAACGACGCGGCCGCCAGGCGGCGCGCGGCGCGATCGACGATGATCGGCTTGAATTTTTCTTTGGTGGCGTGCAGCATGATTGATCGCTCACTCGCGCGTAACGCGCATGACCTCTTCGATCGTCGTATAGCCGTCGAGGGCTTTTAAAATGCCGTCCTGCTTGATCGTGAGCATTTCCTGGGCGGCCGCTTCTTTTTTAACTTCGTCGCCCGGAAAGCCCGATTCGATCAATTTGCGCATGGTATCAGTAACCATCATGATCTCGCAAACGGCGACGCGGCCGAGGTACCCGGTCATGGCGCAATGGGTGCAGCCGGCGCCGCGATAGAGTTTGACAGTTTGCGGATCGCGATCGGCCATGTACTTTTTGGGAACGCGGAAAATTTCGGTTTCCACGAACTTGCGCGCGTCCGGCGTCACCTCGATCTCGGCGCGGCAATGCTGGCAAATGCGCCGCGCCAAGCGCTGGGCAATGGCGACGTTCAACGTGGCCGACAGCAGGAACGACTCGACGCCGAGGTCGATCAAGCGCGGCGTCACGCCGAGGGCGTCGTTGGTGTGGACGGTCGAGAAGATCAAGTGGCCGGTGAGCGCGGCGTGCACCGAAAGTTCGGCGGTCTCGCTGTCGCGGATTTCGCCGACCATGATGATGTTCGGGTCTTGGCGGAGAATGGAGCGCAAGCCGGTGGCAAAACTGTAGTTGATCTCGGGCCTGATCTGCGATTGGTTGGCGCCTTTGAGGTAGTACTCGATCGGGTCCTCGAGGGTGATGATGTTGATCCCCTCTTCGTTGCGCATCGAGAGGACGGTATAGAGCGTCGTTGATTTTCCGCTGCCGGTCGGCCCGGACACCAGGAACAAACCGTGCGGCCGCCTGATCTCGCTCTTGATGATCTCGACGTGTTCGGTGCGAAAACCGAGCGCCTCGAGGGTCGGGATGGCGGCGTCGGCCGACAAGATACGCATGACGACTTTTTCAAAATCAACGACCGGCAAAGTGGAAACGCGGAAGTCGACCGGCCGGCCGCTCACGTCCATGCGGATGCGCCCGTCTTGCGGAATGCGCGTTTCGTCCAGCTTTAAGTTGGCCAGCACTTTGATGCGGGAGACGACCGCGGCATGCAAAAACAGCGGCAGCGTAATGGAGGTGCGCAGAATGCCGTCAACGCGAAAACGCACGCGTGAAACGTTGCCGTACGGCTCGATGTGAATGTCGGAGGCGTTCTGGTCGACGGCGGCCTTGAACATGACCGCGACAATGCGCGAAACCGGCGCGCCCTTGATGACGCTTTCGATCGTCTCATCTTTTTCTTCGCTTTTGTCTTTTTCCAGCGGTCCGGTCGCGGCCATTTTCGCCCGCGCCATTTCCACCACTTGCGCCACTTCTTTGTGCTCCGACTCGTAGGAGCGCATGGCAAAACGCCAGCCGTTTTCGGTGATGATCCGGTACGAAACGGCGAAACCGTTCTGCTGGGCGATGAAATCGATGGCCTCGATCGCGCGGTAGTCCGACGGATTGACCAAGCCGACAACCAGCGTATGATCCTCAGCGGCGATCGGCGCCAGCTTGAACGTTTCGGCCACTTGCCGCGGCACGAGATTCATAAGCTCTTCGGAAATGGTTTTTCCGGAAAGATCCTGGAACGGGATGTTGAGGATCTTGGCTTGCGCCGTGGCCACGGCCTCTTCGGTCGCCAAGCGATCGCGTTTTAAAATATCGACCGGCATGACGCCGGTACGATCAGCTTCCTCGATCACGCGCGCCGCCTGGTCGGCATTTAAAACGCCGTCGGAACGCAAAACATCCAAAAGCTGTTGTTCGGCGATGGAGACTGGCATGTGACTACTGGTTCACGTTCAAATTTGAATTTTCCACCGGGACGGACGGCGGCAAAACAATCGTGTTGCTGGGGGCGTTAGTATTCACATTCGCGTTGCCGTTCACATTCGCACCGGCCGGCGCCGGCGCTCCGGCGGGTTCAAAATCGGCGAACGGATTGGGGCGCCCGACGGCGCCGATTTTGACCGGCAGGCTGGCAAACGGCTGCAGCGCTTGGAAACCCGGACTGGCCACGACCCCGGCATTAATTTCGGTCACGATCGTTTTCTCAACGACCGGCGTGGTCGCAGGCGGCGCCAAGAACATCCAAATGAAATATGCCACCGTCAAAACGCTGGCGGCGCCGAGGATAAACAAGGAAATGGTTGTGCTTTTTTTTGAAGCCATTTTAAACGTTGTTCAAATAGTAGGCGGTAAAATTAATGCTGACCGAACCGGTTGACGGCGAATACGCGTAGTTCACCAGATCAAAGATGCGCAAGCTGTCTTCAACGTTGGTGAGAACGAGCTTGAGACGATCGT